>NZ_JBLWEM020000071.1:0-4402 GCF_048287365.2 Candidatus Electronema sp. JC
TATTATGACTGAACAAGCAAAAAAGACTGCAATCATACGCGGCAAGGATGCCAACGGCCTGCGGCTGACATCCAAAGTTTTTGAAGAAGAAGTGCGCGGCGCGGCGGCTGACGCGGACGAGCTGCTGCTGGAATCCTTTGGTCAGCACAACATCGGCCTGCGGCTGGGCGGGCGCAAGGACAGGCCGCTGACGATCCGGGTCAAGGGGCCGGTCGGGCAGCGTGTTGGCTGCATGGGCTTGCCCGGCACCACGGTCATCTGCGAAGGCTCGGCCTCGGATGACGTGGGCTATCTCAACATCGGCGCGGATGTGATCGTCAAGGGCGACGCGACCAACGGCGTGTGCAGCGCAATGGCTGGTGGGCGAGTGATGATCGGCGGCTCCATCGGCGCGCGCGGTCTGACCATGACCAAGTGGAACCCTGACTACGAACGCCCGCAGATGTGGGTGCTCGGCTCTGTCGGCGACACCTTTGCCGAGTTCAACTGCGGCGGCATCGCGGTGGTTTGCGGCTATAACCCGAAGAACCCGGACAACGTGCTCGGCTACCGGCCCTGCGTCGGCATGGTCGGCGGCAAGGTCTATTTCCGGGGCACGATTGACGGCAGCTATGCCCGCAGCAACGCCAAGTTAGTGCCGCCGAGCGATGAGGAATGGCAGTGGCTGCTTGAGCGTCTGCCGGAATACCTCACCGCCATCGGCAGGCCGGAATTGCTCGACGAACTGAGCAAGCGCGAGGAATGGAACCTGCTCGCCGCTGTCCCGCCGCAGGAGCGCGCCCTGCTGGCCTCCGGCCCGATGCCGATGTCCGAATTTGCCAAGCGCGTGTGGAGCGCGGGCTTCGGCGGCGGCGACCCTTTGCGCGACTTGGCCCCGATGCTCGACCGCTCGGTGGTCGGCGTGATTGAGACCGGCGACCTGCGCAGGCGCAAGCCGTGGTGGGTCAACCGCGACTCCGCCGCGCCCTGCACCTACTACTGCCCGATGCACATCCCGACCATCGATCGGCTGCGGCTGATCCGCGAGGGCAGGAACGAGGAAGCCTACGAGATGCTGCTGCGCTACACGCCCTTCCCGGCCTCGGTCTGCGGCACCATCTGCCCGAACCTCTGCATCCAGAACTGCGCCCGCAAAAAGGTGGATTTCTCCATAGATGTGTCCATCCTCGGCCAGGCCGTTCACAACGTTGATCCGCCCAAGGGCAAGCCAGCCACTGGCCACAAAGTGGCGGTCATCGGCGGCGGCCCGGCAGGCATGGGAGTGGCTTGGCATCTCGCTTTGGCCGGCATTGAGGCCCACATTTTCGAGAAGGGCGATCAGCTCGGCGGCAAGCTGGCCCAGACCATTCCGTGGGAGCGGCTGTCCAAGGCGGTCTGGGAGATGGAGGTGCAGCGTTTCCTCAAGCAGGAGCTGATCACGGTCAATCTCGGCGTGAGCATGACGCAGGAGAAGATCGAGCAGCTCAAGGCCGAATACGATTACGTCATCATCGCGGTCGGCACGCATCAGCCCAAGATCATTCCCTTTACCGGCCACGAGCGGGTGATTCCGGCTCTTGATTACCTGAAGGCGGCCAAGAGCGAGCATCCCATGCCGACCGGCAAGCAGGTGGTGATCATCGGCGCGGGCAATGTCGGCTGCGACGTGGCGGCGGAGTGCTACCGGCTGGGCGCGACGCAGGTCACGCTGGTGGATATTCAGAAGCCGCTGGCCTTCGGCAAGGAGCGCGAGGCCGCCGAAGCTCTGGGCGCGGTCTTCAAATGGCCTGTGATGACGAAGGAAGTCACCGAGCAGGGCCTTGTCACCGACAAGGGCGAGCTGATTCCCGCCCAGACGGTGATCATCTCCATCGGCGACGTGCCGAGCCTGCCTTTCCTGCCGGAGAGCGTGAGCGTGATGAAGATCGCTGGCGGTTCCTGGATCAAGACTGATGAGGCGGGCCGCACCAGTGATGCCAAGATTCTTGCGGTCGGCGATGTCGAGCGGCCCGGTCTGGCCACCAACGCCCTTGGCGCGGCCAAGCGGACGGCGGAATATCTGATCGCGCAAATGGAGGGCAAAGCGTGGAAGCCCTTCGCCAAAAAGCTGATTCAGTACGAGGCGTTGACCATCGCCCACTACGATCCGGCAGAGGACAAAGGCAAGACCGAGGAGCAGCAGGCGGCCCGCTGCCTGAGCTGCGGCTCCTGCCGCGACTGCCATTTGTGCGAGACCATGTGCCCGACGCACGCCATTACCCGCGAGGAATTGCCTGCCGAGGAAGCTGCGGACGGCGTGGCCTACCGCTATGTCTCCGATGACAGCAAGTGCGTCGCCTGCGGCTTCTGTGCTGACACCTGCCCCTGCGGCATCTGGACCATGAGGCCGTTTTAGCGTAGCTGCCCGATAAATCGGGTGAAAAGGAAAAGGGTTCGGGCTGGCTGCCTGAACCCTTTTTGTGTTTGTTGCGCAGGCGCAAGTTTTTTCGTGCAGCTCAAAAATATTTCTTGACGCGATAAAGAAAAGTGGTAAGCTGTCAAAAAATGATTGGCAGATGCTTGTATTTTGAGAAACATTCTCATTTACAAAGTTGAACTTCACGGGAACAGGCGGGTTGGTCAGTGGAACGAATTGGTCAGCCCGGTTTTAATAAGAAGGTCTCATTGCAACGAACAGAGAGGCCATAGGAAGAAACTGACGAGTCATTTTCTTCCTATGAGGGGTGAGTTTTAAAAAATGGGTGGCTATAGAAAGAAACTGAGTGTCCAGTTTATTACTATGAGGCTCCATTATTAAAAACTGAGTGTCCAGTTTGTTTCACTGGGTGGTCATAGGAAGAAAATGGGCCGTCATAGTGACGAAATGACAGTTCATAGGAAAGAAAGAGGAGGCCATTATGCTGACAGTAAGCATCCCGAAGTTGTTGCAGGAAGCCCATGCAATCAAAGAGGCTCTTGAGCAAATGGGCGAGGGTGTTCCTGCGGGAATTTCAGCGGCGGAGATGGGGAACAGGATTGACGCGCTGGAAAATATCATCAGCGAGCTGGACAAAGTGAACGCCCAAAGGACGCAGCTGGTCAACAGCAAGGCAGATGTGGCGGAGCGTGCGAGCGACTACATCGTGCAGGTGCGGGCTGTGATCAAGGGGATCAAGGGTGCGGACTCCTCGGAATACGACATGGTTGGCGGCACAAGGGCCAGCGAGCGGAAGAAGCCGAAGAGGAAGGTGTGGAGTGCTGAGGAAGGGTGATTTTGGCAATTTGCCAGTAAGTTTATAGTCCCAGTACTTCGTCTCTGTGCAGACAGGGGCGGGTGTCAACCAATCGTTGTTGAATTATTACTTGTCAAGACCCGGATGATTACACTCCGGCTTTTTAAACAATTCAGGATGAGTTTTCCTCCACTTGCTGAGAGCCTCCATCGGCGTGACATGACCGAGGTTTCTTTGAGGAATATTGGAGTTGTAGATATGAAGATACAGGACCAGAGTCTCTTCAAGCTGCTGGGCAGAATCAAAGCGGGTCTGCTGAACAACTTCTTTGATTCTGCCGTTGAAGCGTTCAACCATCCCGTTTGTCTGCGGTTTTTTCGGCTTGATCAAGCGATGTTCAATGCCGTGCTCCGCGCATTCCTGATCGAATGCATGTTTTCCAGTCGGCTCCCTCTCGCCCGTCGGACAGAAGCGGTCAGTGAACTCTTTACCATTATCTGTGAGAATCCTTGAAATGACGAATGGAGCCTTGTCAATGAGATTTTTGAGAAAAGAGCGGGCTTCCTCCGCTGTCTTCGAGGCCCGCACTTCAAGATGCACCCATCGTGTCGCTCTGTCAACAGCAACGAACAGATATTTCCTGCTCTCCTCATCCGGCATCTGCGGAAGATATTTGATGTCGGCATGAATGAAGCCAGGTTCATAATCCTTGAATGTTTTCAGCTTTTTTTCCTGCCGCCCCTCATCAGGAATCATATCTTTCAGGTTTGAAACCCCGTGCCGTCTCAGGCAGCGGTCAAGGGCGGAGCGCGACATCTTCGGACATAAGAATTTTCGCACAACAACAAGGAGATCGTCAATTGGAAGCAGCAGCGATGTCCGCAATTCAACCACAACCGCCTCCTGAAACGGCGTTAGGCTCGTGTTCAAATTATGAGGCGTATGCGAATAATCCTCAACAGTCTCGCGGTATTTCCACTTGCGGACTGTGTCCCTGCTGATGCTGTATTTCGCGGCGAGTTTCCGTTCAGAGAGCGTTGACTGCTGAATTTCACGACGAATTGCAGGGGTTGTCCGCGCTCTTTTATGCAGAGTGATGTTCATGATGACAAACCGGGCTGTTTATGTTCTGATAAAATACCGCTGATCCGTTCCCAAGCTCTGAACAACGGCCAGCTCCTTTTTGGTATATTATCATACGGGGCCTGACA
>NZ_JBLWEM020000072.1:0-65786 GCF_048287365.2 Candidatus Electronema sp. JC
CGCAAGCTGCGCGGGCAGCTCTTACGGGTCGTACTGCTGTGACGGCAAATGCCAGACGGCTGAATGTCCGCTGCCTAACACCTGCACGGACGACGCAAGCTGCGCGGGCAGCTCTTACGGGTCGTACTGCTGTGACGGCAAGTGCCAGACGGCTGAATGTCCGCTGCCCAACACCTGTACGGACGACGCAGGCTGCACAAACAGCACTTACGGCCAATACTGCTGCGGCGGTGCCTGCCAGCAAGCTGAATGCAACGCCGTCGCAATTACAGGTTTGAATGACACCGGCATCGCGACAAAAGTTGACAGCTCCTCCACTCAGGAAGATGCTAGTTTCGGCAGAGATTTTACCCACAACAACAACACTGACGGCCATGCCGGATTCAGTTTCACCAAATTGAGTGCTACAGGGGGAGAACTTGCCGCCAATGCGCCGTCTTGGTCTTGCGTGAAAGACAACGCTACAGGACTGATTTGGGAAACCAATGCAAATCCGACAAAATTGTCGTGGTACAACAGCGACAGCAAAACGAACGGAGGCAGCGTAGGTGACATTAATAACGGCAATAACACGCAGAATTATGCGGCGAATGCCAACATAGACAGCCTCTGCGGTTACAATTCAGGCTGGCGTGTGCCGACGATTAAGGAACTGGTCGGTCTTGTTAACAGCAGCAAGACAGCAATGGCTGCAAATCAGGATTATTTTCCAGGCATCAACGCCGATCATAGATTTTTTTGGAGCGCAACCCCTTCAGCGGAAAGTTCCTCTAATGCTTGGGGTGTTACCTTCGATCAGGGGTATGCAGACAGACTGTATGCCAAGACGAACAGGACTTCGCAAAGCATCATGCTGGTCCGTACAGCGGAATGAACTTCAGTTATGATGCGCTTGCTGAGCAATATTTCATTCTGAAGAATTCTCTTCTACTGCCACAGGAGATATGTCATGCAGAAACGTTTTTTGTTTTTCTCTATAGTGTTCTTTTTTGCCGCCATCCCTTCTTGGGCAGCGCAGACATGCAGAACTGCCAGCATTACCGCAACAACCAGCCATCTGGTTAGCAAGGCGAAGACTGATGGCACTGTTGCTGACAGCAAAACGAGGGTGATGTGGAAGCGGTGTCCAGAAGGGTTCAATTATATAAGCTCGAACAATACCTGTTCTAAAGCAGGAGCGATTGAATACAGCTGGACGAATGCGCTTGCTCTTCCTGTAAATGCCAACAGCAGTAAATTTTCTGGCTATGAAAACTGGCGACTCCCGAATGTCAAGGAACTGCAATCTATTGTTGAAGAGCAATGCTACGATCCTGCGGTCAACTTGACTGTTTTTCCTGATGTCACTGCAGCTGGCCTTAAAAATATATGGTCGAATTCTCCTTCAGCTGTCGGCACTGGTTCGTCGTGGTATATAGATTTTTACTATGGTGACATGCTGATTGCCTCCAGGTCAGCAGACATGCGTGGTGTCCGCCTTGTCCGCGACTGCACCGGCACGGAGTGCGACTGAGCTGCATTCCCCCCCATCCCGCTGTTGAGAAAATCAGAAAGATCAGGTATCCTTCGGGAGCCTGATTTTTTTGTTTCCACTCAGACCATCGAGCAACGCAGAACACAACCATGCCTATCTACGAATTTCTCTGCCAAGACTGCAACACCATCTTCAATTTCTTCTCCAGCCGGATCAACACTGAAAAACGCCCTGACTGCCCGAAATGCGGCAGAAAGGAGCTTGCCCGGCAGGTCTCGGCTTTCGCTGTCATCGGCAAGGCCAAGGAGAGCGGCGAGGACGATCCCTTGGCCGGAATGGACGAGAGCAAGATGGAGGCTGCCTTTGAGGGACTGATGCGCGAGGCCGAGGGCATGAACGAGGACGATCCCCGCCAGATGGCTCAGCTGATGCGCAAATTTTCTGACAAAACCGGCATCCGTCTTGGCGGGCCGATGGAGGAGGCCATCTCCCGCATGGAGGCTGGTGAAGACCCGGACGCGATAGAAAAGGAGATGGGCGACCTGCTTGATGCCGACGATGCCTTCAGCTTTGAGGGGATGAAGAAAAAACTCCGCTCCTCGAAACAGCCTGCCCACGACGAAACGCTGTATCAGCTGTAGAGCCTCTTCTGCCCGGAGCCTGCGATGAACACCGAAAACTTGATTTTTCTCGAAAATCTGGAGTGGTTCGACGAGAGCGGCCAAGAGCTGCTGCGCCGTCTGCCGGAACGCGGCTCTGCGGAAATCAAGTTCGGCGCGCAGCTCACTGTGCGCGAAAGCCAGGCGGCGGTGCTCTATTACAAAGGCCGGGCAGGCGATGCCTTCGGGCCGGGCCGCCACACCCTGCGCACCGGCAACATCCCGATCGTCACCAAGCTGCTTTCCGCGCCGTGGGCCTTCAGCAGCCCGCTGCGGGCCGAGGTCTATTTCGTCAACCTCAAGGTCTTCCCCGACCTGAAATGGGGCACCCGCGATCCGGTCGCCTTCCGCGATTCAGAGCTGGGCTTTGTCCGCCTGCGGGCGCACGGCATGTTCAACATCCGCGTCATCCAGCCGGTGCTGTTCATCAACACCTTGGCCGGGACGATGGGCAAATACAACACTGGCCAGATTGAGGAATATCTGGGCCGAGTGATTGTCTCGCGGCTCAACGACTACCTCGGCGAAACGCTGGACACGCTCTTCAGCCTGCCCGCGCAGTTTGATGAAATGGCCGAGGCCATGAAGCAGCGTTTGGTTAAAGATTTCGTCCGCTTCGGCTTGGCCTTGGACGATCTGCACATCAACTCCATCACTCCGCCGGAGGAGGTGCAGGCCGCGATTGACGACCGCAGCCGTCTCGGTGCCATCAAGGACATGGACGGCTTTGTCCGCATGAAGGCGGCGATGGCCATGGAAAAGGCCGCTGTCGCCAACAACGAGGCCGGAGCCGCGCTCGGCATGGGCATGGGACTGATGATGCCCGGACTTTTCGCGGCGGTGGCAGGCCCGGCCTCGACAAGCTCGGCTTCGACAGGCTCAGCCGCCAGCACGACACAGTGTTCGGACTGCGGCAACCGCATTCCCGCTGATGCCCGGTTCTGTCCGCTCTGCGGTCATCAGCAGGTCGTTCTCATGCAGTGCGCCAACTGCGGCAAAAATCTCACGCCGGGAGCCAAGTTCTGCCCGCGCTGCGGCCACCCGGCAGATGAAAAACCGAAGGGCGCGGTCTGCACGGCCTGCAATCAGGAGAATCTGCCCGGCGCGAAATTCTGCGGCGGCTGCGGCCTGCGGCTCCGCTGAAATGGAGATCCGGGTCGAGCAGCCCTGTCCCCAGTGCGGCGGCGCAGTCACTTTGTCGGCGGCGGACCGTCTGCTGGCCTGCCCGTATTGCCGGGTGAAAAATTTCCTCCTCACCGGCGGCGGGCCGTTCCGCTACGTCCTCCCCAACCGGGCCAAAGATCAGGCCCGGCTGATCTACGCTCCCTATCTCCGCTTCAAGGGCAATATTTTTTCTGTCGCTGAAACAGGGGTTTCGCACCGGATTATCGACACCACCCAAGAGGGCTGCGGCCTGCCCAGTCTGCCAGCCTCGCTTGGCCTGCGCCCGCAGGCGATGAGCCTGTCCCGTGTCAGCAGCGAAACCAAAGGCCGCTTTCTGCCCTTGGCGATTGAGCCACGGAAGATTTTTGAAAAAGCGACCAAGCTGCACAATTTGATTGAGGGTAGCAACGGCGGCGAAGTTTATCATCACGCCTTCATCGGCGAGACGGTCAGCTTCATCTATCTCCCGTTGCTGGCGCGTGAGGACGGCCTTTTTGACGCGGTGCTCGGCCAGCCGCTGATGACCTCCAGCGGTGCGATGGGCGGCCAGCCCTTTCAGCCGCACTGGCAGATGAAATTCCTTGCCGCGCTCTGCCCGCGCTGCGGCGGCAATCTCGACGGCGAGGGCGACTGCGTGGTGGCCACCTGCGCCAATTGCGATTCCGCTTGGCAGATCGGCGGCGAGGGTCTGGAGCGCATCGCCTGCAAAATCCTCCCGGTCAGCAAGGATCAAACCGAACCGGCCATGCATCTGCCTTTCTGGAAAATTCAGGTCAAGCTGCCCAGCTTGCAGATCAGCACCTTCGCCGACTTTGTCGAGCGCACCAACCAGCCGCTGGCTGTCCGTCCGGAATGGCGCAGGATGGCGATGCAGTTCTGGATTCCTGCCTTCAAGTTGCGCCCGGAGATTTTCCTCCGCACCAGCAAGCAGATCACAGTCAGCCAGCGGCAGTTCGGGCCGGAGCGCGACATACGCATGAAAACCGTTGCCCGTCCGCATCCTGTGACGCTGCCTTTGAGCGAGGCTAGGCAGTCGATCAAGGTCATGCTGGCTTTCGCCGCTGCCAACGGGCGGGCGGTGTATTCCAAGCTGCCCGGCGCGGAGCCGGAGGTGCAGGCTGCTTCCTTGATTTTTCTGCCTTTCATCGACCGCCAGCACGACTGGGTGCAGTCGCATTCCGGCGTGTCGGTCAACAAGAGCATACTCCAGTTCGGCAGAAATTTATGACGGCGGCGCAAGATCAGCAGCTGATGCGGGCGGCTTTGGCGGAAGCAGAACTGGCTTTGGCGGCAGGAGAATTCCCGGTCGGCTGCGTGCTGGCGCAGCAGGATGGCCGCATTCTCGCGCAAGGTCGCCGCACAAACAGCGGCAGCGCGTCGCGCAACGAGCTGGATCATGCCGAGATCGTCACTCTGCGCGGCCTGCTGGCGGCGCAGCCGGGTTTGGATTGCAGCTGCGTCACCTGCTATTCCACGCTGGAACCCTGCCTGATGTGCTACAGCACCATGCTGCTGTCCGGCATCCGCCGTTTTGTCTGGGCCTACGAAGACGCGATGGGCGGCGGGACTTCCGTGCCGCTGGCGCAGCTTGCCCCGCTGTACCGGGAAATGCAGATTGAATTGCTGCCCGGCTTGCTGCGGCGTGAGAGCATCGCCCTTTTCGCCCAGTTTTTCCAAGAACATTCCTACTGGCAGGACAGCCTGCTTTCCACATTCACCCTTGCAGAACACCAGCGACTTCAAAGCGAGAACGGTTGATTTCAAGCCCGGCGAGCGCAACGTCTTCCTGCACCTGCTCACCCAGTGCAACCTTGCCTGCCGCCATTGCTACATCAATCCGGCCCAGCACGGCACGAACATCCTGCCGAAAGAGACCGCGCTCGCTTGGCTGCGGCTCTTTGCCCGGCCTGAGCGCGAGAGCAACCTGATCCTGCTTGGCGGCGAGCCTACCCTGCATCCTGATTTGGCGGAAATCATCCGAGCGGCCAAGGCCCTGCGCTACGCCGTGACCGTGGATTCCAACGGCTTTCTCTTTCATAATTTCTTAGAACGGCTGCGGCCTGACGAGCTGGATTTCCTCAGCTTTAGCTTGGACGGCCCGGACGCGGCGGTGAACGATCCCATCCGAGGCGAAGGTGTGTTTCAGGTCTGCACGGAAAACCTACGCAAGGCCGTTGCGCTCGGTTTCCGCACCAGTCTGATCTGCACCGTCTCCGCCTTGAATATTGACCACCTGCACCGGATGCCCGCTCTGCTGGCGGACTTAGGCGTGCGCCGCTTCTTTATCCAAGTCATTGGCCTGCGCGGCAAATCAGCGGCGGCGGATTCCTTGCAAGTCGAACCGGGCCGCTGGCTGGCAACCGTGCCGGAAACCGCCCGCCAAGCCGCCCGCCTTGGCATTCACGTCACCTATCCCAAGGTATTTTTAGAGCCGGAGGAAGCCTTCTCCTGCGCCGGGCTGACGGCGGACAATTATTTCATCTTTCCCAATGGCCGGGTCTACCGCTGCCCGCTTTGCGAGGATCATCCAATCCACAGTCTTTGCATTGAAAACGGCCAGCTCCTGCACCGGAACGGTCTGAACGAAGACCGCTTTTTCAAGCTGCGCATCCCGGAAGGCTGCGTGATGAGCAGGCTGCTGCACTCGGAAAATATTGATGATTCCACAGACGGCGGCCAGCCTCGCCGCATTTCCTGCTGCATGTTGAAGCAGGAAATGCTTCCTCTGGCTGCGCGATGAGCTTTTTCAAGCCAGAAAAAACAGTCTTTTTAGGTGGGATCAATGCCAAAAATCCTCATCGTCCCAAAAACGATTTTCGGACTGCGGCTGACAGGCAATGACATTTTTTCGGCACAGAGTCTCCCGCCATTCATATTTCAGAAAATGGCGGGCCAACGGCTTGGACTCCGGCCAAAATTCCGTCCGCACCGTTGGGGAATAATTTTTTTCGCCAAAGCCAGTGCCGGGACGGCTGTACGACCGGCGGCGGGGCGCGTCGTCATAGAAAGGTGCGGACAGCCTGCGCTCGGCGTAGGCGGCCACAGCGATCACCCCCATCGCGCTGTAGTCATCCCATGCCCCAGCATAGGAATCGCCCGCGCTGGTGAAATAGAAGCGGCTGACATAATCCCTGCTTGTGCGCCAGCCGTCATAGACTGCCTCGCTGTAGGGATCAAGCACATACATCCGCTCCGAGCTGCTGAGATGGGAACGGTTGCCGGAGATGATGTTCCGCCCGTCCACAGCCACCACCAGCCCCAGACGGCGGCCTGTGTGATTGGTGATGCGGATGCCGTAGCGGGCGTTGAGCCGCGCCTCGACATAGGCGCGGCGGCTGCCGTCGCGCGAGCCGACTGGGTAGACAGGACAGGGCTGGCCGCTGTCGGTGATGATTTCAACGCTGAGGCTCCGCGCCGCTGCCGGACTGCCGGAGAGCGGCAGCAGGCAGCAGACGGCGGCAAGCAGGAACGTTTTCCAGAACATGATGCCCTCCTTCGGTTGAAAAGATTGTTCCAATGGCGGTACTTGGAAGGGAACAAAAAAGGCGGCCCTGACAGGAACCGCCCTCCGCTGCCGCTCTGCCGCCGCCTTGCTCAGGCATTGCCGACCACCCCGCTGAACATCGAGATGTCGATGCCGAAACGGCGGGCCGCTTTTTTCCATTTCTGCTCGTCCGGGGTATGGAACAGCACGCCGATGTCGCCGGGCACAGTCAGCCATGAGTTGTCCAACAGCTCCGCCTCCAGCTGGCCCGGCCCCCAACCCGCGTAGCCGAGCAGAAAAAGATAGTCCTTTGGCCCTTTGCCCTTGGAGATGTCCTCCAGCAGCCGCGACTCGCGCGACAGGGCTATTTCAGGGGTGACGGCAAGCCCGCTGCCGTGCTGCTGCTCCGCCCGGTAAAGAATAAAACCAGACTCGGTCTCCACTGGCCCGCCAGTATAAACTGGCGGCAAAGGCCCTTCCGGCAGCGGAATGTTGGTGCTGAGGAGAATTTCCATCATGGTGATTTCCTGATTGGGATTGTTGATGGCCACACCCATCGAGCCGTCACGGCTGTGCGCGCAGATATAAATCACTTGCTCGCGGAAACGAGGGTCAGACATCTGCGGTGTTGCGACAAGGAAATGTCCAGTCAGATTTTCCATTATGTTCTGCCTCCTTATAGCTTTATTGTAACATTGCTTCTCAGTGCCAGTCAAGGAGGAACTTGCAGTCTGCCGGGAGAGAAAACCGCTTTGCGCAAAACGTTGGACACTGATGCGGCTCAGGAGCAAGGCCCAGCGCACAGTGATGTATTAACCCAAGTTGTAACCTATAGCACAATTTTTTCAATGCCATAAGCCAAGATACAAAAAAATCTTCAATTCAAAACCACGCGAGGTGACAGCATGAATATATGCTGGAAATCTTTGAGTGATGACGCTGAAGGCCGATTCGATGCGCTTTCGGATGAGGCTGACTCAACCTTCTGTAAATGATTAATATTTTCTTTTTAAATTTTTCTCTGACAGGAATATGATTTGTCGCCATAAGCGACATTTTCAGATGAAAAAGAAAAGTTGTGTCTGAATATGGCTATAGAGACATAAATACTTCCATAGGAATTCCTGATTCTGTCATGAGCGCATGAACTTTCAGTCCGTAAAAATATTCCTTCCGGCTTGAAACACGTCCCCGGAAGCATAGCACCGCATGCGGATGTTCCGGCAGACAGGGACAGAAAAAGTCAGCACATGCCGGATGCAAGCATGTGGCGATGTAGGGGCGAAAAATTTTTCGCCCCTACATCAAGTTGCGGCTTATGCAGAAAAGCTACTGCCCTGCCTGCTTGTCGAGAACAAACTCCAGAGCTTCTTCGATGGTGTGCGGGTAGCGGAAGACCGCTTCGGCGCGCACCTTCTCAGGCATCTCCAGCACATCCTGCTCGTTCTGCGGCGGCAGAATCAATTCTTTGATCCCGGCCCGCAAGGCGGCCAGCACCTTTTCATTGATACCACCGACCGGCAGCACATCGCCACGCAGGGTGATCTCGCCGGTCATGGCCACGTCGCGGCGCAGCGGTTTGCCGCTGATCACCGAGTAGAGCGCGCTGACCATGGCCACGCCAGCGGAAGGGCCGTCCTTGGGAGTCGCGCCTTCCGGGACATGGACATGCAGATCAATCTGCGAGAACACATCCTCGTCAATGCCCAGCTCGGTCGCATGGGAGCGGAGATAGGTCAGTGCGGCGGCTGCGGATTCCTTCATCACGTCGCCGAGCTTGCCGGTCAGACTGAGGCCGCCTTTGCCCTTCATCTTCGAGGTCTCAATGAAGAGTATCTTGCCGCCAACCGGAGTCCACGCCAAGCCGGTGGCTAATCCCGCGCCCCAGTTACGAGCTTTGACCTCCGGGAAATAGTGAATCACACCGAGATAGTCGTGCAGACTCTCCGGCGTGACCACGATCTTTGCTTTGTTGCCCCGGACAATATTGGCAGCCACGCCTCTGCACACTGAGGCCAGCTCGCGCTCCAAGTTGCGCACGCCCGCCTCACGGGTATAGGAGCGGATCAGTTCCAGCAATGCCGCGTCGCCCATCTCCAGATTGTCCGGGGTAAGCGCGTGTTCCTGAAGTTGCTTGGGCAGCAAATAGCGGCGGGCAATATCCACCTTCTCGTTCTCGGTGTAACTGGACAGCTCCACCACCTCCATGCGGTCACGCAGCGGGCCGGGGATGGTGTCGAGCATGTTGGCCGTAGCGATAAAGAGGATCTTGGACAAGTCAAACTCCATGTCCAGATAATGATCGCGGAAGGTGGCGTTCTGCTCAGGATCCAGCACTTCGAGCAGGGCGGAGGAAGGATCGCCCCGGAAGTCGCTGCCTAATTTGTCTATTTCGTCAAGCAGCACCACTGGGTTCTTGGAGTCCGCCCGTTTCAGGCTCTGGATAATCCGGCCCGGCAATGCGCCAATGTAGGTGCGCCGATGGCCGCGAATCTCGGCTTCGTCACGCAGACCGCCCAATGCCATGCGTATGAACTTGCGGCCCATAGTTTTGGCAATAGACTGACCAAGCGATGTTTTACCCACGCCCGGAGGACCGGCAAGGCAAAGAATCGGCCCTTGAATGTCGTTCTTCAGCTTGCGCACAGCAAGGAATTCAAGGATGCGCTTCTTCACCTGGCCAAGGCCGTAATGCTCGTTGTCCAAGTCATGTTCGGCTTTGTCCAGATCAAGCGTGTCTTCGGTGGTCTTGTTCCATGGCAGATCGAGGATCCAGTCCACATAGTTGCGGGCCACCGAATGTTCAGGGGAAGACGGAGAAATCCTTTCCAGACGGGCCAACTCTTTATTCACCGCCTTCTGGGCTTCCTCACTCAGGCCGGCGGCTTCGGCCTTCTTGCGCAGTTCAGTCAGTTCAGCCTTGCCGTCAGACTCCTCGCCAAGCTCCTTGCGGATGGCCTCCATCTGCTGGCGGAGGAAGAACTCCCTCTGCTTGCCGTCGATCTCCTTCTTGATATCCTCCTGGAGCTTGTTGCTCATTGCCACCGTCTCCAGCCGCTTGTTCAGCTCGCGGGCGACACGGTGCAGCATGAGGTTGACTTCAACAATCTCTAAGATCTCCTGTTCTTCCTCGACCTTCAGATTCAGCTGCGAGGCGACAAGGTAGCCAATGTGGTAGGGATCGGTGATCGCGCCGAGCGTGGCGATGATCTCCTCCGGCATCTCCATCAGCTTGGCCAGCTTCTTGAACTGGTTGCGGAGATTGAGGAGCAGAGCTTGCAGCTCACTGCTTTCCTCATCGTAATACATCGGCAGGCGGGTGATCTGCCCTTTGATCCACGGCTCCTCTTGGATGTACTCAGCCACGGCCATCTTGTGCACACCGCTGACCAAGACATGGTAGTAGCCCTCGTCGAACTTGGTCACATTGTGAATGTAGCCGACCACGCCGACCCGGTGGAGGTCTTTGCTGGTGATCTCCTCAGTGACTGAAGCCTGTTTTTTGTGGCAGAGCACCAAGCCGATCATCCGGTCGCCGCTCATGGCATGATCAACCAACTGCATGGCTGAGGCACTGCCGACTTGAAGCGGAAAGCCCATGCCGGGAAAAAAGACAAAACCATGCAGCGGCATGATCGGCAGAATGTCGGGCACGGGCAGACTGGCAGGATCTTTCTGCCTGCCGGCTTGAGCTTGTTCTTCCATGCGTTCTCCGGGGAAAGTTGTAGTTGGTTGAATGCAGACAAATTGCGCCGCGCTCACTATACTGCGTCTGCGTGCCGGAACGCAAGGCGCAGACGGCGGAAAGGGCGATTTTTCAGCAGCCGTCCGCCGGAGGCCGCGCAAGTCCCTGCGCCTCGGAAAAAATCACGCAGCTGATTTGACTTTTTCCGCTCTCTCGGCTATATTGACCTCCCGTTCGCCGTCTGTATGCGTTGACCGCAAAAATACAGACCTTTTCTTGTACCGTCTTCTATGATGAGGAGCTGACAGTGGCCAGTGTCGTGGTGATTGGAACCCAGTGGGGGGATGAGGGCAAAGGCAAGATCGTTGATCTGCTGACAGGCCATGCTGACTGCATCGTCCGCTTTCAGGGCGGCAACAATGCCGGGCACACTCTTGTGGTGGCCGGGAAGAAATACGTCTTTCACATCATTCCCTCCGGCATCCTCTATGAGGACAAACGCTGCATGATCGGCAACGGGGTGATCATTGATCCAGGCGTGCTCTTGGAGGAAATGGAAGATTTGCGCGGTCACGGCCTGCCGGTCACGCCCGCCCGCCTGCTGATCAGCGAGAACGCGCATCTGATCATGCCCTATCACCGGATGCTCGATCAGGCGCGGGAGGCGGCGTTGTCCAGCGGCAAAAAAATCGGCACCACCGGACGCGGCATCGGCCCCTGCTACATGGACAAGGTGGGACGGGTCGGGATCAAGGCGGGCGACCTGCTTGATTTCAGCCAGTTCTTGGACAAGCTCCAAGCCAATGTCGATGAGAAGAATTTCTTCCTGACCAAGCAGTATAACGCTGCGCCTGCCTCCTTTGCTGAGATCAAGGCGCAGTTTGAAGCCCATGCCGAGCGGCTGACACCCTTCATCGGCAATGTCTCGGTGGAACTGGACGAGGCGAGAAAAGCTGGCAAGAACATCCTCTTTGAGGGCGCGCAGGGCACGCAGTTGGATATTGACCACGGCACCTATCCCTTTGTCACCTCCTCGAACACTGTGGCAGGCAACGCCTGCATCGGCTCCGGCTTCGGCCCGGCGCATATTGACGAGGTGATCGGCATCCTCAAGGCTTACACCACGCGGGTGGGTTCTGGCCCGTTCCCCTCGGAGCTGCCGGAAGGCGACGCGATTGGCGATGAGCTTCAGCGCAAGGGCGGGGAGTTCGGCGCGACCACAGGCCGCCGCCGCCGCTGCGGCTGGTTAGACATGGTGGTGGCCAATGACGCAGTGCGCCTGAACGGTCTCACCGGTCTGGCAATCACCAAATTAGATGTCCTCTCCGGCCAGCCCACGCTGAAAATCGGCCTGAGCTACACCGTTGAGGGGCGGCGTTTCGACCAAATGCCCAGCAACATCCGCCAGGCGGCCTTGGCTAAACCTGTGTACGAGGAAGTTGCAGGCTGGAGCGAGGAAATCAGCAAGGTGCGTGATTTCAGCGAACTGCCGCAGCAGGCCAAGGATTATGTCCGCCGGATTGAAGACCTTTCCGGGGTGCCGCCGGTCATTGTCTCGGTCGGCCCGGACCGCGAGGAGACCCTGCTCCTGCGCAACCCTTTTGCAAAATAGTTTTTTCGATTTCACATTCGCTGCAAAACCAGATATTATATTTCAGGGTTCCTGCTCGGCACCCTGTTTGAGGAGAGCGCATATGGCCCGTATCACAGTGGAAGACTGCCTTGACCAAGTCGGCGACGACAATCGCTTCGCCCTTGTCCATCTGGCGGTGGAGCGCATCCGCCAGCACCGCAACGGCGAGCCGTTTTTAGTCGGCGGCAAGAATAAGGAAGTGGTCATGACCCTGCGCGAAATCGCGTCAGGCCGAGTCACCTTCGCCAACATTGGCGAGCTGCCCGCCCAGCGCCGGGCGCGGGATCAGTCGGTGACGGACATGGCGGACGAGGACGAGCAGGCATAGGCGGCTATGAGCAGAGATTATTATGAAATTCTCGGGGTGCCGCGCGGCGCGGACGGGGATGTCATAAAGAAGGCGTACCGGAAGCTGGCCATGCAGTATCACCCGGACCGCAATCCGGGCGACAAAGAGGCCGAGTCCCGCTTCAAGGAGGCTGCCGAGGCCTACGAGGTTCTCAGCGACGCGAAAAAGCGGCAGGTTTATGATGCCTACGGCCACGACGGCCTGAAGAGCAGCGGCTATTCAGGCCCCGGCGACATGGGGGATATTTTCTCCCATATCAACGAGATGTTTGGCGGCATGTTCGGCGGTTTCGGCGGGCGGGCGCAGCAGCGCGACCCCAACGCGCCTGTTCACGGCAGCGACCTCCGCTACGATCTGGAAATCTCCTTCATGGACGCAGCCCACGGCGTGGAGAAGGAAGTTGAGATTGAGAAGCCGGAAACCTGCTGGACCTGCGAAGGCAGCGGCGCGCGGCCCGGCAGCAGGCCGCAGAGCTGCCCGACCTGCAAGGGCCGGGGCCAAGTGACCCGCTCGCAGGGCTTCTTTCAGGTCAGCTCAACCTGCCCGCACTGCCGGGGCGCAGGCCAGACCGTCTCCGATCCCTGCGGCGACTGTCACGGCGAAGGGCTGGTGCGGAAGAAAGAAAAGGTGCTGCTCAAGATTCCGGCGGGCGTGGACACCGGCTCGCGGATGCGGCTGAACGGCAAGGGCGAGGGAGGCCGCCGTGGCGGCCATTCCGGCGATCTATATGTGGTCATTCATGTTAAAGAACATGAATATTTCGTCCGGGACGATCAGACGGTCTATCTCCGCTATCCGGTCTCGATGGTCAAGGCCGCTTTGGGCTGCGAGGTGGATGTGCCGACCGTCAACGGTACGGCCAAGCTGAAGATCAAGCCCGGCACTCAGTCCGGCGAGCGGTTCACTCTGCGCGGCGAAGGCATCGTCGGCCTGCGCGGGCGGTCTGCTGGCGACATGATCGTCGAAATGCAGGTGCAGACTCCGAGCAATCTGACCGCCAAGCAGCGGGAGCTGCTGGAGGAGTTTGACGGGCATTGCAAAAACGGCGAGGAGGAAGGCTTTTTCGCCAAGATGTTCGGCTCCTTCATGGGCAAAGAAAAGGAGAACGGGTGAGCGCGGAGCTGACGCATTTTGATGCCGCAGGCCAGGCGCGGATGGTGGATGTGGGCGGCAAGGCCGAGACCGAGCGCGCAGCCGTGGCCGAGGGCCGAATTTCTCTCTGCCCGGAGGCCTATGCGATGGTCAAGGCCGGGACGATGAAAAAGGGCGATGTGCTCGGCGTGGCCCGGCTGGCGGGCATCATGGCCGCCAAGCAGACCTCGGCTCTGATCCCGCTCTGCCATCCGCTGGCGATCAGCGGAGCGGAGGTCGCATTTTCTTTTGATGATGAGGGGCATTCCGTCGTCATCGAGGCCAGCGTCCGCATCACCGGCAGAACCGGGGTGGAGATGGAGGCATTGACAGCGGTTTCCGTCGCCGCCCTGACCATTTACGACATGTGCAAGGCCGTGGACAAGGGAATGGAGATTTCCCAAATCCGCCTGATGAAAAAAAGCGGCGGCAGAAGCGGCGAGTTCAGCCGGGCCGCAGGATGAGCCAGACTGAAAAAAGGGAGAGAAGAGGGGCATGAACAGCGAGCAATTAGGGAAATTCAGAGCGATGCTGGAGGAGATGCGGCGCGACATCGTCTCTGACGTGGAGCAGACGATTTCGGAGATGACGGATCATCAGTTCAACACCCCGGACATCACCGACCGCGCCACGCTGGAGTCCGACCGCAGCTTCGAGCTGCGCCTGCGCAGCCGCGAGCAGCATCTGCTGGAAAAAATCAACGAGGCGATCGCCCGGATCGACAGCGGCACCTACGGCATCTGCGAGGACTGCGAGGAGGAGATCGGCCTCAAGCGGCTGGAGGCCAGGCCGGTGGCCACGCACTGCATTGACTGCAAGATCAAGCAGGAGCAGCGGGAAAAAAATATAGGACGATGAGTCATGCCTGAACTGCGGAAAGACCCGATTCTCGGACGCTGGATCATCATCGCCAGAGAGCGGAGCAAGCGGCCCAGCGATTTCGCGGTGGACTGCCACGAATCAAAGGGCGGTTTCTGTCCGCTCTGCCCGGACAACGAGCGCACCACGCCGCCGGAGGTCTTGGTGTATGGCCGGAGCCACAGCCAGCAGGCCAACACGCCCGGCTGGCAGCTGCGGGTGGTGCCGAACAAGTACCCGGCCTTGGTCATCGAGGGCGAGCTGGACAAGCAGGGCGAGGGGCTGTACGACCGGATGAACGGCATCGGCGCGCATGAGGTGGTGATTGAAAGCCCGGATCACGCTGCCCGTTTCAGTTTTTTGCCGCCGCAGCAGATGATGCTCACCTTCCGGGCCTTCAAGGAGCGCATCGCTGATCTGTCCAAGGACGAGCGCTTCTCCTACGTCATGGTTTTCAAGAACAATGGCCGCGCCGCCGGGGCCTCTCTGGAGCATTCTCATTCCCAGCTCGTCGCCCTGCCGGTCATGCCAAGAATGCTGGTCTCGGAATTGGACGGCAGCAGGCAGTATTACAGCTACAAAGAACGCTGCGTCTTCTGCGACATCATCCGTCAGGAGATGCAGCAGGAGGTGCGCGTAGTCTGCGAGAACAGCCGCTTCGTCACCCTGACCCCCTTTGCCCCGCGCACGCCTTTCGAGATGTGGGTGCTGCCGAAAAAGCACAATTCCTCCTACATCGAGCAGGACGAGGCTTCACTTGCCGATCTGGCTGGTATTTTTTCCGAGACCCTGCGGCGGTTAGATGCCTGCATTCCCGGCATTCCCTACAACTTTGTTCTGCACACCCAGCCGCTGCGCTCCAGACCGCTGGAGCATTATCACTGGCATTTCGAGATCGTGCCCAAGCTGACCAGCATCGCCGGTTTTGAATGGGGCACCGGTTTTTATATCAACCCGATGCCGCCGGAAGATGCCTGCCGCTATCTCCGCGAAGCCCAAATATAGCGTGACAAGGGCTGCGGAACAATCAAGGAGGCCGCTGTGGAAACGAAGAAAAAGATACTGATTGTTGATGACGAGGAAGTCATCCTGTTCCTGTACCGCGAGGAGCTGGAGGAAGAGGGTTTCGCTGTGGAGACGGCCCTGAATGGTGAGCAGGCCCTGCGCCAGTTCGAGGCCGCGCCGCCGGACTTGGTCATCCTTGACATCAACATGCCAGGCATGAACGGCATTGAGGTGCTGCGGCAGATGAAGGAGCGCAATGCCAGTCTGCCGGTGATTCTCAGCTCCGCCTATCCTGAATACAAGCAGGATTTCGGCGCATGGGCTTCGGACGAATACATCGTCAAGTCCGCCAACACTGCTGACCTTAAAACGGCGGTGCACAAATATCTCGACTGAGCTGCGGCGGGGGCAGCCCCGCCGCCGTTTATCCCCTTGGAACGACTCATCTCCCTTCTCCGCTGGGTTTGGCGGTTCACGGCCCTTGCCAGTATCTGCTTCACCGGCTGCGTTCTATTTGTCGTCATCGCTGTGATTTTCGGCGCGGTCTCGCTGCACCGGCAGGCCACGCCGACGGCGGTGCCCGACGGCGCGGCTTTGGTGCTGGCACCGCGCGGCAGCATTCTTGAGAAAAACCTGCCGGTTAATCCTGCTGAGGAACTGAGCGGCCTGTTCAGTAACGCCCCGCAGCGCAAGGAGCTGTTCCTGCAAGACATCATCAGCGGCCTGCGGGCGGCGGCCAAAGACAGCCGGATCAAGCTGCTGGTCATTCTGCCTGACCAGCTGGAGCAGGCAGGGCTGGATCAGCTCCGCGACATCGGCCAAGCCGTGGCCGAGTTCCGCGCCGCTGGCAAGCGGGTCATCGCCGCTGCCGACAACTACAGTCAGGGGCAGTACTACCTTGCCGCGTGGAGCGATGAAATTTACCTCCATCCGATGGGGGAAGTTAGCCTGACCGGCTTCGGCCTTTTCAGCCTCTATCTGCGCGAGCTGCTGGACAAACTGGAAATCAACGTTCATGTCTTCCGGGTCGGCGAGTTCAAATCCGCTGTGGAGCCGTTCCTGCGCAAGGACATGTCGCCGGAGGCCAAGGCGAACAGCAGCCGCTGGCTGGGCCGTCTCTGGGACAGCTTCAGCCGCGACATCGCCGAACAGCGGCGCATGACCCCGCAGGAATTTCAGGACGTGATCAGCAGGCTGGCCGAACGGCTGGAGGCCGCAGGCGGCGATGCCGCCCTGATGGCCCAGCAAAGCAGGCTGGTGGACGGCCTGAAAAACGAGGAGGAGCTGCGCAGCCATCTGCGCGGACTAGTCGGCGGCGGCACGGATGAGGACAGCGGTTTCAAACAAATTGATTTCAGTACCTACCTGAACGCGGTCAGCAGCAGCACGCCATCCGATAAAGACCGGGTGGCCATCCTCACCGCGCAGGGCGACATCGTCTATGGCGAGGGCGGCGAGAACCAGATCGGCTCCGCCGCGCTGGTGCGCCAGCTCCGCAAGCTGCGGCAGGATTCGCAGGTGAAGGCGGTGGTGCTGCGCATTGACAGCGGCGGCGGCAGTGCCTTCGCGTCAGAGTTGATCCGCCAGGAGCTGCTTCTGCTCCGCAAGACGGGCAAGCCGGTGGTGGTGTCGATGGGTTCCGCAGCCGCTTCAGGTGCCTACTGGATTGCCGCCGCCGCTGACCGGATTGTCGCCTCGCCTTATACAATCACCGGCTCGATTGGCATTTTCGGCCTTCTTCCCACCTTTGAGAAAACCTTGGCTAAGGCGGGTATTTATAGCGATGGCATCGGCACCACCGAGCTGGCCGGAGCCGGAAGTGTCGGGCGGCCTCTGCCGGAGCATTTCCGCCGGGCCATGCAGACGCAGGTTGAGCAGGGCTACCGCCGCTTCATCGACATTGTCGCCGAAGGGCGGAAAATGAACCGCGAGGATGTGGAGAAAATCGCTGGAGGCCAAGTCTGGGACGGCGCGGCGGCCTTTGAGCTGGGTCTGGCCGACCAGCTCGGCAGCCTCAATGACGCAGTGGCCGCCGCCGCCAAGCTGGCCGGTCTGCCTGCGGATCAGGCCGCGCCGGTTGAAGAGGACTTCAGTCCGGCGGAAATATTTTTGCGCAGTCTGCATTCCATCCGGCTGGCCGTCGCGCCAGACAGTTTGCTCTTTATTGACCGTTCTGTCCGGGAGCAGGAATTTCTTTTGCATGGCGACCCCAAACGTTTGTACAGCCACTGCCTGCTGCCAGAATTGTCGTTGTAAAGTACTCTAAGCTGCTTGCGTAAATATTTTCAGCTCCCGCGCCTGGCGCGCCATTTCTGTTTCTTCATCTCAAAAAAATTCATGCGCACCAACACCATCCGCCTCAGCAGCTGCCCGAAGCACTACACCTACGACCAAGACAAAGCCTGCACGCCCGTGCAGACCGTGGAACGCTTTCAGGAGCGGCTGAAGGCAGCCCAGCTCGACATCCTCAAAGAAGTGCGGCGGATTGACACCGGGCGCTTAGACATCCCGGTCTTCTTCAGCGTCTGCGGCAGAGACGCGGCCCGGATCATCGGCACCAAGAAGCAGATGGGCAAAGGCTCCACGCCGGAGCAGTCCAAGGCCAGCGCCTGCATGGAGCTGGCCGAGCGCTTCAGCTTCTTCGCCTTCCTCAAGAATGCGGACAACTTCCTTGTCGGCGACTACGCGGCCATGCGCGCTGCCGGGCATCCTGTCCTGCCGCTGACCGAGCTGCTGCGCTCGGTGCATGATGAGACCCGCAGCCCGGATCTGCTGGAGCGGCTCCTGGCCGGGCTGCCGCTGCGCTGGACTTGGGCGCGGAACCTCAGCCGCGACGAGGACGTGCTGGTGCCGTTCTCGTGGTTCTACGCCATCAACGAGTTCAACGGCCCCTGCGCGGGCAACACCATCGAGGAGGCCATGCTGCAAGGCATTAGCGAGATCATCGAGCGGCATGTCTGCGCGGTGATTGCGCGGGAGCAGCGGCCTGTCCCGGCGATTGACCTCAGCAGCGTGAGCGACCCAGTGGCCCGCGAGCTGCTTGAGAAGTTCAAGCGCAACGGCATACGGCTGCACTGCAACGACTTCTCGCTCGACACCGGCATCCCGACTGTCGGGGTGCTGGCCTGGGATCCGGCCACCTTCCCGGAGAAGAGCGAGCTGGTTTACACCGCAGGCACCACGCCGGGGCCGGACAAGGCCCTGATCCGCGCCCTGACCGAGGTGGCGCAGCTGGCTGGCGACTTCGAGTCCAGCTCCAACTACGTTGCTTCCGGGTTGCCCAAGCCGCTCACGCTGGACGAGGTGGACTACGTCGTCAATCCCGGCCAGACCGTCGCCCTCAGTGCTCTGCCTGACCTCAGCGCGGACGACATGCTCGATGAGCTGCGCGGCTGCCTTGAAGCCCTGCGCCAGCGGGGCATGGAGGCACTGGCGGTCAACACCATGCACCCGCAGCTGCAAATACCGGCGGCCTACACCATCATTCCCGGCGCGCACTTCCGCGAGCGGGCGGCCTCCGGCGACGCGGCACTCTTCGCGGCCAAGCTGGCAGCAGAACTGCTTGATCCAGCGGCCTTGGAAGACAAGCTGGCAACGATGAGCCAGGAGCTGCCGCAGGCGTATTACCTCGAATTCTACCGGGGGCGCAATCTCTACGACCAAGGCCTGGCCGAGGCCGCGCTGGCCTGCTTCACCAAGGTGCTGGCCCTTGAGCCACAGGACGAGGACAGGCCCTACCTCTACTCCTACTGCGGGGCCTGTCTGCGCGACCTATGCCGCTTTGAAGAAGCTGTGCCGCTGCTGGAGCAGGGGCTGGCCTGCGACGAGGAGCGGCCCGACATGCACAACATCCTCGGTGTCTGCCACTACAAGGCCAGCCGCTTCGAGCAGGCTGTGCATCACTTCCAGCGGGCGGTGCAGCTCAACCCGGTCTCGGCCATCGACTACGCCAACCTTGCCCTCAACTTGCAACGCTTGGGCCGCAAGGACGAGGCCGTGCGCAACTACCAGATTGCCCTGAGCCAGGACGGGGACATCGCCTTTGCAGCGGAGAATCTTGCCAAGCTGCTGGCCGAAGGGCAGGCGGACTAAATTTCAGACTGCGGATGTCACTGTCAGCGGGGCGCATATTTTGGCGGTGAAAAAGGCGGGCCGCTGATGAACATCTGCATGGTGGTCTGGAAGTTCCATCCCTGCCCGGAAGGCGGGGCAGAGCGGCAGTGCCGCAAGCTGGCCGCCGAGCTGACCCGGCAAGGCCATCGCTGCGAGGTGCTGACCAGCCGCCTGCATTCTGATCTGCCGCCGGAAGAGATCATGCCGGAAGGGTATTTGGTGCGGCGGCTCGGCACGTTCGCTTGGCTGGAGGAGTTCAGCAAAAACAGGCTGCTGGCATGGCGAAAGCGGCTGCCAAGGCCGCTGACCGAAGCGGCGGATTTCTGGCTGCCGCTGCCTTTTGTCCGGCTGGCCCGCTTTTCCTTCATGCGCGGGCTGCGGCAGTTTTTTCAGGAGAATTTCCAGCAGATTGATATCGTTCATGTCCATGAGGCGCACTGGATCGCCGGGGCGGTGATGTGGGCCTGCCAAGGGCTGGGACTGCCGGTGGTCTGCAAGGAGGCGACCTTTCCCGCCGCTGCAAAAATCAGTTATGACGCGCCGCTGCGGGCGAAGCTGGCCTGGCTGCGGCGGCAGGCGGAGTTCATCGCCCTGACTGAGCCGGTGGCTGCCTCATTGCGCGAAAGCGGCATTCCTGCCGGACAAATCAGTTTGATTCCCAACGGCGTGGACCTGCCCGCTGAACGCAGCCCGGTCGCCGGTTCCCGCGAGGTCGTCTATGTCGGCAACCTGACGCAAGGGGCGCGGTGGAAAGCCTTTGACATCCTCTTTGCCGCTTGGGCGCAGTTTCAAAAAGAGGATCAAGGGCGGACGCGGCTGACCGTGCTTGGTGCAGGCGATCCTGCGCCGTGGCAGCAGCAATTAGCCCAGCAGGGCTGCTTGGACAGCGTTCATTTCGCCGGGGCGGTCAAGGATGTTGGCGAATATCTGCGCAGAGCGCGGCTTTTTGTCCTGCCTTCGCGGGTCGAGGGGCTGTCGAACGCCCTGCTGGAGGCGATGAGCTGGGGTCTGCCTGTGCTGGTCTCTGATATTCCAGCGAATCTTTCGCTTGTCAGGCATCAGGTCAACGGCTGGGCAGTGCCGGTGAATGACAGCGCGGCCTTAGCCGAAGCGATGCTTGCCCTGCTTGAGGATGAGGAGCTTTCTCTGCGGCTGGGCCGGTCTGCGCGGCAGACCATTGAGGATCACTACACTATTGAACGCGTCGCCGGACAGCTTGTTGCTCTATATCAAAAAATATGGAAAAAAGGAACGGCGGTTTGAATATTCTGTTTTTTAATTGGGAGTATCCTCCAAACGGCTCCGGCATCGGTCGCTACAACGCAATAATAACTGCCGCCCTGCGCCGCAAAGGCAATTTTTGTGTGACAGTAACCAGCACAGCGCCTGACCTCCCGCTGGTGGAAGAGACGGACGGAGGAATTATTTATCGTCTTTGCGCCAAGGAAGACATGGGCGCTCCTGAGCAGGTCGGCAAATTGCTTGAAATTGCTGCAAGGCATAAAGCAGATATAATTGAAGGGGCTGACCATCTTGGTCATTGCGCTGCCCTGCTGCGAAACAACAATCGTCCACCGGTCTGCATCAAACTGCATTACAACGACGTGCTGCATGACCTCCGTTATGCCCAAGCAGCATATTTCTGGCAGCGGCCTTTGATCTGGCTGGCCTGCGTCCGGCAGCGGCAGCGGCTGGCTGCTGAGCGGTTCAGCATTGAAGCAGCTGATTTTGTCACCGCTCCTTCCAAGGCTATTGTAGCCAAGGCTCGGATGCAAGGCCTGAATCTTCCGGCTTCGACGGTCACGCTGCCTAATCCAGTTGAACTGCCCAAATTCTGGCATAATGCTGAGGCAGAAAAACCGATTCTGCTGATGGTGGGCCGGATCGATTTCGGCAAGGGAATTCAATATCTGCCCAATCTGCTGCGCGTGGTTCGGCAGCGGTTCCCCTCTGCTGTGCTGGAGATTGCCGGCGCGGACAGCTCGGCAAGAGGAATCCCTTCGCTGCTGCTTTGGTTGAGCAAAAGGATCGAGAGCGATGCGCTTCAATATTTGGGTGTGTTGCATCAAGAATCTTTGGATGCGGCCTATCGCCGGGCTTGGGTTGTGCTTTCGCCATCTAAGTGGGACACTTTTCCCAATTCTGTGTTAGAGGCTATGTCCCGCAGCAAGGCTGTTGCCGCCTCTCCCTGCGGCGGGGCGCAGGAAATGCTTGCAGGAACCGAAAACCCGGTGGCAAGGCCAGACCGCCTGGAGTTTGCTGAAGCGGTCTGCCGACTGCTGGCGGACTGCGGATTGCGCCGCCGGGCCGGCGCTCAAGGCAGAAGCAAGGCGGAAAGGGAGTATGCGCCGGACAAAGCAGCAGAAGCCTATGTCCGATTTTTTGAAAAAAATTTATGAAATCCGCAGTCCTCACTCCCTACTGCCCGCTGCCTGCCGACCATGGCGGCAAGGTGGAGATGTGGAAGCATCTCAACCTGCTGCGGACTATGGGCGAATGCTCCATCGTCTCCGCAGCCTCCCGGCCTGCGGGCATGGGCTGGACAGATACGGCAAGACAGCAGATTGAGGAGCGCGGCTTTTCCGTGCGGCTGCGCGAGGAGCTGCATCCTGCGCGCAGCTGGCGGCAGCTTGCTGGGCTGGCCTACGGCGCGGTCTGCAAAGGGCTGGGGCTGGAGCGGGCCTTCGGTCATGCCAATCCCTACCACCGCCATGCCTTTCCGCCCGATTTCCTGCTTGAATGCAGCCGCGATGCTGACTTAGTTGTGATCAACTACAGCTACTGGGCTTGGCTGCCGACCCGCTGCCCCAAAGTGGTTATTGTTCACGATTTGCTTTCGCAGGTCATGCGGGGCGGCTGCCGCCGGGAGACCGAAGAACTGGCCGCTGCTGATCTGGTGGTGGTCATTTCCAAGGACGAGGAAATCGAACTCCGCCGCCGGGGCTTGACCAAGGTGCTCTGGAATCCGCCGCTGGTCCAGCCTTCTCAATTCCCCTTGACCGAGCAAGTCGGCCTGATTGGTTCAGTCAACCGCTTCAATCAGGAAGGACTGCGCTGGCTCAGTCAAGCCGCGCCCCCTGCCCTGCCGGTCAGCATTTACGGCGGCCTGGCGCAATTCGCCAATTGGCCGGAGGCGCGCAAAACGGCGAGATACGCCGATTCCTGCCAGCCCTATCAGGACTGCGGCATCATCCTGCTGCCCACCGCATCCGGCACCGGCGTGCAGATCAAGGTGGTGGAGGCATTGGCTGCCGGACGGGCGATAGTCGCCCGCAAAGGAGCACTGCGCGGTCTCCCGCCGGGAGCAGGAGCATGGCTTGAAGTGGACAGCCCGCAGGCGATGTGGGCGCAGGCATCACGTCTCAGCCGTGACGCGGCGCTCCGCGAGGAGCAGGCAGCGCAGGCGCGGGCGTATTACCGGCAGCATTTAGATGCGGAAAAGCTGCTGGCGGAGCTGCGGGCGGCGTATGCCGCTCTGGCGCAGGGCATGATGCGTGATCATTCCAGCTGAAACATATGCAGGCCCAATTTTCTTGAAAAGACTGCTGAATGCTGCTATCTCTGAAAAGAGCAGCTTTGCTGCGCGTTCCTTCAACCGGGATCATTCAGATTCAGATGAACAGCATGATGCTGCACGATTTTTCTCCTGCCGCGCTGGTTCGGGCGATAGAGGAGAATTTCGTCGAGAGCTGGGGCAATTTTGGCCGCATTGGCGGCGAGCTGCATCAGGACGGCGGCATTGTCCGCATCGCCTGCGCCATTCCGCAGATTCCCTACAACGGCGTGCTGCGCACAGACTGGCGGGCCGGAACAGACATCACGGCGGAGATCACGGCGAACATTGCGTATTTTCGGGAGCGGCAGGCGCAGATGATCTGGGCTGTCACGCCGTCAACGCAGCCGCCTGATTTGGCCGCGCATCTTGTCCGGCACGGCTTCAGCCTGCTGTATGAGCTTGCAGGCATGGCGGCTGATCTTGCCTGTCTGCCAGAGCCGCCGCCGCTGCCGCCCGGCGTGGAACTGCGCGAGGTGGATGATCTGCGCAGCCTCCGGGAGTATGCGGATTTGGTGGTGGAGAAATGGCGGCTGCCGCCGGAGAACATCGAGCATGTCTTCGCATTTCACCGGCAGTGGGGCATCGGGCCGAGCAAGTCCGGGCGGCGGTGGCTCGTCTGGAAGAACGGGGTTCCGGTAGCCAAGGCATTGCTGTCGCTGGCGGCAGGCGCAGCAGGCATCTACGGAGTCAGCACCGCGCCGGCGGCCAGACGGCAAGGCATTGGCGGGGCAGTGACGGCGGCGGCTCTGCGGGCCGCTAGGCAGGCAGGCTGCCGCATCGGCGTGCTGCATTCCACCGGCATGGGAAAAGGCGTGTATCAGAGTTTAGGCTTTAAAGAATACTGCAAAATTGGCATTTACGTCCTTGCGCAGGACGGGCCGAGCATGGCGGAACAAGCCTGCTTCGCCGTCGGCCATGCAAAAAAACTGGGCAGCGTCAGCAAAATAAGATAGACTGGCCGGGCTATGAACTCCTCCGGCAAAACAGTCTATCTCATCGACGGCAGCGCGTACATCTACCGCGCCTTTCATGCGGTCAAACCGCTGCATACCAGCGGCGGCCTGCCCACGCACGCGGTTTTCGGCTTCATCAGCATCATCCGCCGCATTTTGCGCGAGAAGCGACCGGAATATATAGCCGTGGCCTTTGACAGCAAGGGGCCGACATTCCGCCATCAAATTGCCGCTGACTACAAAGCCAACCGCCCGGCCATGCCGGAGGATCTGGCTGTCCAGATTCCTTACATCCGCCGGATCACTGAGGCGTATCGGATATTCAGCCTCGCCACGCAAGGGCTTGAGGCTGATGACCTGATCGCCGCTGCCGCCAAGCGTCTGGCTGAACAAGGCTGCCACGTGGTCGTGGTTTCCGGCGACAAAGACCTGCTGCAATTGGTCGGCGCGGACATCACCTGCTGGGAGCCGATGAGCGACAAGCTGCTGGACGCGGCGGCGGTTGAGGAGAAGTACGGCCTGCCTCCAACGCGGCTGCTCGATTATTTCGCCCTGATTGGCGACAGCTCCGACAACATCAAGGGCGTGCCGGGCGTGGGGCCGAAGACGGCGCAGAAGCTGCTTGCCGAGCACGGCACGCTGGAGGAGCTGTACGCGCAGGTCGCCGGGATGAAGAAGTCCAAGGTCAAAGAAAACTTGCTGGCGCATCGCGAGGATGCCTTTCTTGCCCGCGAATTGGTGCGGCTTGACGAGCAGGCCGAGGTGGAAACGGATTTGGAGAAATACCGCGTCGCCGCGCCGGATGCGGGACTGCTGCGCGAGCTGCTCACCGAGCTGGAATTCACCAGCCTGCTCAAGAGCGATGTGCCTGCTGCCGGATTAGACACCGCAGGGTTTCAGCTCATCACCCGCCGCGACGAGCTGGAGCGGCTGGCAGATGAGTTGCGCACAGCGGAATATTTAGTTATAGACACTGAAACCACTTCACTTGACCCGCTCCAAGCCGAGCTGGTCGGTCTTTCTCTTTGCACCGGCATTGGGCAGGCGTGGTATCTGCCCTGCGGCCACCGCGACGCGCTCGGCCAGCTTTTGCCGGAACAGCTTCATCGGCAAGATATTTTGGAGCTGGTCGGCCCACTTCTGACAGATGGCCGTCTGCCGAAGATCGGCCACAATCTCAAGTATGATTACGCCGTCTTGGCCGCGCCGCAGAACGGCGGCCTGCACTTGGCAGGGCCGCTCTGGGACAGCATGATTGGAGCATGGCTGCTTGATCCCAACCGCCGCTCGTACAAGCTGGACGACCTCTGTTTGGAGCAGGGCTTCAAGCTCACCTCCTTCGCCGAAGTGACCGAGGCGAGCAAGGCGGCGGATGCCTTTTGCCGGGTGCCGCTGAACAAGGCCAAGGATTACAGCTGCGAGGATGTGCAGGGCAGCCTGCGCCTTTTCTTGCAGCAGCGGCCTGAGCTGGAGCGGCTCGGCCTCTGGCAGCTCTTCATCGAAGTGGAAGGGCCGCTGATTCCCGTCTTGGCGGACATGGAACACAGCGGCATTCTTATTGATCAGGAGCTGCTGGGCCAGATTTCTGAAGATTTCGCCGCCCAGCTGGCCCTGCTGGAAACAGAAATTCACCTTGCGGCAGGCCATCCGTTTAACATCAACTCGCCCCAGCAGCTGGCTGAAGTGCTGTTTGAAGAGCTGAACCTGCCGCGTGACCGCAAGACCAAGACCGGCTATTCCACCGACGCGCAGGTGCTGGAAAAACTGGCGTGGCGGCACGAGCTGCCCGCGCTGATTGTCCGCTTCCGCAACCTCGCCAAGCTGAAATCCACTTATGTTGACAAGCTGCCAGAGCATGTCAGTTCGGTCAGCGGGCGGGTGCATTCCTCTTTCAATCAATGCGGCACCGCCACCGGGCGGCTCAGTTCCAATAATCCGAATTTGCAGAATATTCCCATCCGCAGCGAAGAAGGCCGCCGCATCCGCGCCGCCTTTGTCGCCCAGCCCGGCTGCCTGCTGCTGGCCGCTGATTATTCGCAGATAGACCTCCGCGTTCTGGCGCATTACAGCCAAGATGCCGCTTTAATTGAGGCATTCAGGAAGGATGAGGACATTCACGCCTGCACAGCGGCGGACATCTTCCGGGTCTCCCGCTCATTGATAACATCCGACATGCGCCGGATCGCCAAAAGCATCAACTTCGGCATTGTCTATGGAATGTCCAGCTTCGGCCTTTCCGAGCAGCTCGGCATCAGCCGCCGCGAGGCCCAGCTTTTCATTGACCGCTATTTTGAGCAATATCCGGGCATCCGGCGGTTCATGGACGCGACTATTGAGCAGGCCAAGATGGACGGCTATGTCAGCACGCTGCTTGGCAGGCGCAGGCTGCTGCCGGAAATCAACTCATCCAACCGCAGCCGTCGGGAATTTGCCGAGCGCACAGCGATCAACACGCCAATTCAGGGCACAGCGTCGGACATCATCAAGTTGGCGATGCTCAAGGCGCATGAAACCTTGAAGAACGGGCAGTTCCGAGCCAAGCTGCTTTTGCAAATCCACGACGAGCTGGTTTTCGAGGTAGCAGAAGATGAGGCGGCGGCTGTCCAAAACTTGATCGTGCCGCTGATGGAATCAGTCATGGAACTGGCCGTGCCGCTGAAGGTCAATGCGGGCGCAAGCCACCGCTTGGACAAGTGACGGCCCGGAAAAACGCTTTGGTGCTGGGCGCAAGCCGGGGCGTGGGCCGGGCCATCGCCCGCAGGCTGGCCGCCGAGGGGATGCGCCTCTGCCTGCCGTGGTTTGACTGGCCGGAGTCAGCGCAGGAGATGGCGGCGGAGTTCAGTGGCCATCTCGTCCTTCAGGCTGACCTGCGCGCGCCGGAGAGCGTGGCGGCAATGGCCGCGCGGATCGAGGCGGAATTCGGCTGCCTGCATGTTTTGGTCAACAACATTGAGCGGGGCGGAATGCCGATAGTCCACGGCAGCTACAGCCGCCCGGTCAACAGCGGCCAGTGGCAATTGGAGTTTGAAACCACCCTCCATGCCAAGTGGCTGGTTTTTGAGCAATGTCTGCCGCTGCTGCGCCGGGCGGAGCAGGCCGCTGTGGTCAATATTTCCTCAGTGGCGGCACTGATCGGGCGTTCCGGCCCGGCTGGGCTGCTCTTCAGCGACGGCTATGCCGCAGCCAGCCGGGGCGTGGCCTCGCTCACGGAAACTTGGGCAAGGCTGGGCGCGCCGTCCATCCGGGTCAACGAGCTGATGCTCGGCCTGATCAACAGCCGCCACGGGCCAGGCACACGCGGCTGGAGCTTGCTCAATGCGACGGAGCGTGAAGCCCTGCTGGCGCACACCTTGCTGGGCCGCACCGGCAGGCCGGAAGAAGTCGCCGAGGCCGTGCTCTTCCTGCTTCAAACTGACTTCATGACTGGCGCGACGCTGCGCTTGGACGGCGGCTTTGTCCTTGGCGGCGAGCAGGCGCCGGAGATGCCGCCCGGTGTCCTGTAACAGTTATTTTCATCTGCTTTTTCTGTGTACTCACCATCAACTTTCTGTCGGAGGGATATCCATGAACCCGCTGCTTCCGCGTCTTTTTTCCGCGCTGGCCCTGTCCATGCTGCTGTTGTTTTCAGGACAGCCCGTCTCAGCGCAACACTCGGCAACAACCTCAGAATCCAAGGAAAACAAAATGAAAGACGGACTCTACGCGAAGATCAAGACCAGCAAAGGCGACATCCTGCTGGAGCTGTTTTACGACAAGGCGCCGCTGACGGTAATCAACTTTGTCGGCTTGGCAGAAGGCACGCTGGCCTACGGCGGAGCCAGCCAGCCGACCGGCACCCGCTTCTACGACGGCCTGAAATTTCACCGGGTGATCAAAGACTTCATGATTCAAGGCGGCTGCCCGCTCGGCACCGGCACCGGCGGGCCGGGCTACACCTTTGCCGATGAATTCGAGTCCGGGCTGAAATTCACCGGGCCGGGCATTTTGGCCATGGCCAACGCCGGGCCAGGCACCAACGGCTCGCAGTTTTTCATCACCCATGTCGCCACCCCGCATCTGAACGACAAGCACACCATCTTCGGCAAGGTGGTCGAGAGCCAGAACGTGGTGGACAGCATTCAGCAGGGCGATCTGATCAGCACGGTTGAAATCATCCGCCAAGGCGAGAAGGCGCAGCAGTTCCAGACCGATCAGGCCGCCTTTGACAAAGCCAAGGAAGAGATTGAGGCCAAGAAACAGGCCGGTGCTGCCGAGGGACAGAAGAAGACTGTCCAGCTCATCAAAAAACGCTGGCCCAAGGTGCAGTCGAACAAGGAGGGTCTGCATTGGGTGGTGAACAAGGCGGGCCAAGGGGCGGCTCCTGCGCCGGGCGCGCGGATCAGCGTCCATTACACAGGCCGCCTGCTGGAGAACGACCGGAAATTCGACAGCTCCTATGACCGGGGCGAGCCGATTGAGTTTGAGGTCGGCAGGGGCCGGGTCATTCCCGGCTGGGACATGGCCCTCAGCAGCATGAAGCAGGGCGAGAAGCGCACCCTGATCATCCCGTCGAGCCTCGCTTACGGCGAGCAGGGCGCGGGCGGCGGCATCATTCCGCCCAATGCCTGGTTAGTCTTTGACGTGGAGCTGGTGGGCTTCTGATCTTCCGCCCCTGACCGGGCGGCATCACGGCAAGGCGGCCAGCGGCGGGGCGGCTGGCCGCCTTGCTGCTTTGACCTTGGTCTTTCCCGCCTGCCGCAGTATACTTTTCATGCGGCATTGCAAACTGAACCTTCTCGGAAATTCTAAAAAAGAGCGAAGAAAATGCGAAAGAAAATTTCTGCATTAGCCCTTGCTGGCCTGATGGCCCTGCCTGCCGCCGCCTTGGCTGGCACACAGACAAACAGCAACAACGCCGACCTTGCCCGCCGGGTCGAGGAGCTGTCCCGCGAGCTGGACGAGCTGAAATCTCAGCTGGCAAAACAGCAGGAGAACGTTGACGGCGCGGCAGGCCGCCTCAGCGAAAAAGTGGCAGGCGTGGACGGCAAAGTCGAGGAGCTGGACAGCAAGCTCGGCGAGCTGGAGGAAAAATCCGAGGCGGCGGCCTGGGCCTCGCGCTTCCAGTTCTCCGGCGACTTCCGCGCCCGCCTTGATGCCTACAGCGCGGACGGCGCGGCCTTCATCAATCCGCAGACTGGCGGAACCGAAAGCCGCAACTACAGCAACGACAGCCTCTTCACCAACCGCTTCCGCCTGAACATGGAGGCCAAGGCCGCCGAGAATCTCACCTTCAAGGGCCGCCTCGCCATGTACAAGGTCTGGGGCATGGAGAGCTATCCCCGCAACGACCTGAACAGCTGGTGGCCGCAGTTTGACGGCAATGTCAGCCGCACCCCGTCCGACAACGCCCTGCGGGTGGACCGCGCCTTCATCAACTGGACCAACATCGCCGGCCTGCCGGTCTGGTTCTCGATTGGCCGCCGCCCGACCACAGACGGAATGCCGTCAGAAGTCCGGCTCGGCACCGACAAGAAAATGGCCACCACCACCGCTTACATGGACTACGCCTTTGACGGCTCGACCTTGGGCTATCAGTACGACTGGGGCGACATCGGCTTGGACGCGCTGGGCGCAGGCCGCATCCGCTGGTGCTACGGGCGCGGCTTTGAGAACGGCCTGCAATGGGACGCGGCCACCGCGCAGGAGCTGGCCACGCTCGATGACACCGATTTCACCGGCATCAGCTGGGATGTGTTTGAGAAAGATGACCGCCTGCTCTATTTCCAGTCCTTTGTCGCCTTCAACATGTTCCAGCGGCCTGACTTCGCCAGCGATGCTGTTGACGCGATGATGGAGCAGCTGGCCGGCCCGAACCGCACCGAGGGCAAGATTTACCACAGCTCGCTGGTCTATCAGAGCAAGGTCTCGGATTTCAATTATTTCCTCTCCGGCGGCTGGAGCCGCACCGCGCCAGGCGCGAACGGCATGTTCAACGACTACGCGACAGCCATGCTTATGCAGCCGGACGGCAGCATGGCCGCCAACCCGGACTGGCGGCCCAACACCGGCGCCGAGAACGGCTTCGCCCTCTATGCGGGCCTGCGCTGGGACATTCCCGACAGCCCCTTCAAGATCGGCGCGGAGTACAACTACAGCTCGGAACACTGGATCGCCTTCAGTCCCGGTCACGACGATCTCTATCTCTCCAAGCTGGCGACACGCGGCCAGGCGGCGGAGCTGTACATGCTCTACGATCTGCCAGTGGGCGAAAAGCTCTCCGAACATGCCAAGGCGTTTCTGCGGCTCGGCTGGCAGCATTACTGGTACGACTACACCGGCGCGGACTGGAACGTCAAGCCTTACGCGACCGACGATGCGCGGCTGATGACCGCCGCCCTGATGATCGCCGAGGACACAGGCTCGCTGATGCCGGTCGAAAGCGCGGATCAGGTTTATCTGAGCTTGGACGTGTTCTTTTAACGGAAGAACAGCAAACTTTTCCGCGCAGGGGCAGCCGCTGGCCGCCCCTTTTGCATTTCTAAAAACGACGTGCTGGAACGGCAGCCAGCTCAGGCCGGGGGCGGAGCAGCTGCTCCGCCCAGACAGAAAACCACGTGAAGAGCAGGATGCCTGCCCCGTTGGCGAGGATGTCCAGCAGCTCGAAGCTCCGGGATGAAATGAAGCACTGGCCCAGCTCCTCGGCCAGCGTGAAGCAGAAGACGAGCAGGCTGCCGAGATAGAAGCCTGTGCCGAGCCGCCGAAAATTCAGGGCCGCGTTGACCGCCAGCGTGAACGGGCCGAAGAGGAGGAAATGTCCCAGCTTGTCGCCATAGGCCAGCCGGTCGCTGATGGTGAACACCGGACGGAACATGCTTTTTGTATGAGCGCCGGTGTCAACCAAATACACAATCCAGAGAATGCCGACGGAAAAAAGCGCGGCGGCAGTGATGACAAGGCTGCGGATAAGGAAGTCGTGACGGCTCATGACAGAGGCTCCTTGCGGAAAAGGCGGTTTTCGGCTTTGGGAAAAGGCCGCCGGTGGTGTAGGATGCAGCTGCGGAGAATAAAAGAGTACGCAATCAAGTCCAGTTCGTCAATATGAAAATAGAATTCCCCATCCTGCAAGGCAGCCCGCAGCCTTTAGGCGCGACAGCCACGCCCAAAGGCGTGAACTTTGCCCTCTTCTCGCGGCACGCTGAGGCCGCCTCTTTGGTGCTCGGACTGAAAGACGACCATGACGCAGCCCGTTTCGAGATATTCCTTGATCCCAAGCTGCATAAGACCGGCGACATCTGGCATGTCCTGATCGGCAAGCTGCCGCCGGGCATCCGCTACGGCTGGCGGCTGACCGGCCCATACCAGCCGGAGAGCAGCGGCCTGGCCTGCGACAGCCGCCTGATTTTGCTCGATCCCTATGCCAAGGAGCTGCGCACGCCGCGCTGGGGCGAGCCGCGCAATCCGGCGGGCAGCCAGACCCTCTGCCTGATACCCGACGAAAGCTACGACTGGGAGGGCGACCGCCCTCTGAACACCCCGATCCAAGACACGGTGATCTACGAGCTGCACGTGCGCGGCTTCACCGTGCATGAGTCATCGCAGTGCCGCTTTCCCGGCAGCTTCCAGGGCATCATGGAAAAGATCCCCTACTTGCAGGAGCTGGGCATCACGGCGGTGGAATTGATGCCGGTGACTGAATTTGACGAAACAGACTGCGTCTTCCATAATCCAAGCACGGGCGGGCAGCTGAAAAACTACTGGGGCTACAGCCCGCTCTCCTTCTTCGCACCCAAAGCCGCCTATTCGAGCGACAGCAGCCACCCGCTGCGCGAGTTCCGCGACATGGTCAAGGCCCTGCACCGCGCCGGGATAGAGGTCATCCTCGATATAGTGTACAATCACACTGCCGAAGGCGGCTGGGACGGCCCGACCAGCTCCTTCCGGGGCATCGACAACCCGATCTACTACCTGCTTGACCCGTGGACGCGGGCCTACCTGAACTTCTCCGGCTGCGGCAACACCTGCAACTGCAACCATCCTATCGTCCGCAGCCTGATCATGGACGCGCTGCGCTGGTGGGTGATTGACATGCACGTGGACGGCTTCCGCTTCGACCTCGCCTCGATACTGGGCCGCGACCAGCAGGGACACGTTCTCAGCAATCCGCCGGTGGTGGAGATGATCGCCGAAGACCCGGTGCTGGCTGACACCAAGATTATTGCTGAGGCTTGGGATGCTGCGGGCCTGTATCAGGTTGGCAACTTCTCTGATCATCACCGCTGGGCCGAGTGGAACGGCAGGTTCCGCGATGATGTCCGCCGCTTCATGAACGGCGTGCCGGGCCTGAGCGGCGCGCTGGCCACGCGCATCGCAGGCAGCTCAGACCTCTACCAGCATAATGGCCGCCGCCCCTGCAACTCGATCAACTTCATCACCAGCCACGACGGCTTCACCCTTGCTGATTTGGTCAGCTACAATGAAAAGCACAACTTGGCCAATGGCGAGGAGAACCGCGACGGCGATAATCACAGCCTGAGCTGGAACTCCGGCTGCGAAGGACCAAGCGACGACCCGCTTGTGCAGCAGCTCCGCCTGCGCCGGATCAAGACCATGGCAGTGATCCTCCTCCTCTCGCAGGGCGTGCCGATGCTCGTGGCAGGAGACGAGTTTGGCAGGACGCAGCAGGGCAACAATAACGCGTGGTGCCAGGACAGCGAAATAAGCTGGATAGACTGGCGGCTGGCGGAAAAGAACAAAGGCCAGCTCCGCTTCTTCCAAAAACTGATCCGCCTCCGCCGCGACCACGCCATCTTCCGCCGCGCCGAGTTCTTCGAGATCAGCAGCCCGGACAGGCCGCCCTCCTCGCAGGAGATCATCTGGCACGGCAAGGAGCCGGGGCGGCCCGATTGGTCGTCCGGGAGCCGCACGTTAGCCTTCCTCCTCAAAGATATCGTGTTCAACGACGGCACGGATGCGAATTTCTACGTCATGCTCAACGGTCAGCCTGATCAGGCCGCGCTCTTCACAGTGCCGGAGACCAACACTGGCACTCGGCGCTGCGTCTGGAAGAAGATCATCGACACTGGACTCGAATCGCCGAATGATTTCCGCGACCTCAATCAGGCTCCGAAGATCGCCGTCGGCGCGGCAGCCCATGTCGCAGCCATGGGCTGCGTGGTCTTGCAGAGTGAAACCTTGAAAACAGCAGCTCGGAGGACAAAATGACGCGCAAAAAGAGCCTGCTTATGCTCGGCGACTCCTTGGTGGAATGGGGTGACTGGGACACGCTGCTGCCGGACCTCGCGGTGATCAGCCGGGGCCGGGCGGGCGAGCTGTGCGAGACACTGTCGGCCCGCCTCTTCGATGAGATCGACAGCGTGCGGGAGCCGGATTGCATCCTCCTGATGTCCGGCACTAATAATCTGCTCATGGGCAGCCCGCACTTCACCGCCATTTTTCAGACCCTGCTGCCACGGCTGACGCTGCTCTGCGGCAAGAGCACGGTCTTCGTCAACTCCATCCTGCCGATGACCGCGCCCGGCATGACGAAGGAGGCTGTCGCCGCAGTCAACCGCGAGCTGTGCGTGACCGCCGAGGGCAGCGGCTGCCGCTTCCTCGATATGACCGCGCCCTTCACCGAGCAGTGCCTGCCCATCACCCGGCCCTGCTTCCTCAGCGACGGTGTGCATCTCTCCACTCTGGGCTATCAGGTCTGGGCCGGAGAGATCAGGAAATGCTGTCTGGCTCTGTGATTGACAGCGGCGTTTTCCCAGAGTATTCTTGCTGCCTGTACGAGAGGGGCAAGAGCGGGCGCAGCCGTGGCAATTTTGCATAACACAAGGCATGAAGCACGAAGAAGAGCTGACCGGCAAACGGCTGGTGGCGGGCAGCAGGCTGGCGGACGAGATCCAGCCTGACATCAGTCTGCGCCCCCGCCTGCTGGACGAGTACATCGGCCAGGAGCAGGTGAAGAGCAGCCTGCGGGTCTTCATCGAGGCTGCCCGCAAGCGGGGCGAGGCCCTCGACCATGTGCTCTTCCACGGTTTTCCTGGCCTCGGCAAGACCACGCTGGCCTGCATCATCGCTAACGAGATGGGCGCGGCCATCAAGACAACCTCCGGCCCGGTGATTGAGCGGGCCGGCGACCTCGCCGCGATCCTCACCAGCCTGCAAGCAGGGGACGTGCTCTTCATCGACGAGATCCACCGTCTCAACAGCGCGATCGAGGAAATACTTTATCCGGCGATGGAAGACTACCAGCTGGATCTCGTCATCGGCCAGGGGCCGGGCGCACGCTCGGTGAAGATCGACCTGCCGCCCTTCACGCTCGTCGGCGCGACGACCCGCACCGGCCTCCTCACGCCGCCGCTCCGCGACCGCTTCGGCGTGCTCCTCCGCCTTGAGTTCTACTCCCCCGAAGAGCTGGTGGCGATTGTCAGCCGCTCGGCGCGACTTTTCGGCATCGGCATCACGCCGGACGGCGCGCTGGAGATAGGCCGCCGCTCCCGTGGCACGCCGCGCATCGCCAACCGGCTGCTCCGCCGCGTGCGCGACTGCGCCGAAGTCGGCGGCCATGCGCTGATCAACGCCGACGTGGCCTGCCGCGCCTTAGACATGCTCTCCGTTGACCGCTTCGGGCTGGACGAGATGGACCGCCGCATCCTCCTCGCCCTGATCGACCGCTTCCAAGGCGGCCCGGTCGGCTTGGAGACCTTGGCCACAGCGGTCTGCGAGGAAAAAAACACGCTGGAGGATGTCTGCGAGCCGTTCCTCATCCAGTCCGGCTTCCTCATGCGCACACCGAGAGGCCGCGTCGCCACAGCGGCGGCGTATAAGCATTTCGGGCGGACGATGAGCACGTAGGGGCACGGCATGCCGTGCCCCTACGAGGCCAAGGATTTTATCCGGCGATGCGGAAATGAATGCGTCGTGATACGACGATCCGCATCGGCAGGACGAAACCCTGTAGGGGCGGTTCGCGAACCGCCCCTACGGAACCGTTTAACCACGCTCATTAACGCATAAAAGATATCGCACCACAGGCTGAACCATACCTCGCCTATGCTTCAACGCATCCAGCGAGACGAAGAACCTTGCCGCTGAGACGGCGAACCAATAACCAGCAGCGCAAAACCACATAACTTAACCGCAGGAGGACATGATGCCAGACAATTCCAATAACCCCAACCCACCGAACCCGCCGCCGCATGTGCCGACCCTTGCGGACAAGCAGATCGACCTATCGCATTTTGACTTGATGGATCTTGATGCGGACGAGACCCGCAGCCTGCCCAAGCCGAAGACTGAATTTCCAGAGGCGGCCCGCCAAGTTCTGGGCCTCTACCCTGATTTTTCAGACAAGCTCAAATTGACTGAGGAGGAATTCGACCCGGATAAGGTGACGGAGCAGCTGGCGCTGGCCGAGCAGCTTGTTCCTTATGCCGAATGGCTGGAACGGCGGGCGGAGCAGGTGCGCGAGACAAGGATGTTCCACCTCGCCGATGCCTACCGGGCTGTGCTGCGGGTCTATCACCGTGCCGACGCGGCGGCGGCCTTTGATCCGCAGGTCGGCCACGCCTTCGCCTTTTTGTCCGACTACTTCGGCGCAGGCAAGAAGAAGAGCAAGAAGGACTGAGACCGCCGCTTTCGGCCCTTTGCAGACATCTGTGAACCATTCCACCTTGCAGCAGGTCAATCACATGCCTCTGATCAACGGCAGCACTGAACTTTTCGGCATCATCGGCAGCCCGGTCAGCCATTCCCTCAGTCCGGCCATGCACAACGCCGCCTTCGCCAGCCTCGGCATGAACCGCGTTTATGTGCCGATGCCGGTCCGCGATCTGGCCGAGGCCATGAGCGGGCTGCGCGGCCTTGGTTTCAAGGGCGTGAGCGTCACTGTGCCCTATAAGGAAGCTGTCATCCCCTTTCTTGATGAAACAGATCCGGTGGCGGAGCGGATCGGCGCGGTCAACACGCTGCTCCTGCGGCAGGACAATGCGGGCCGGACTGTGATCAGAGGCTGCAACACCGACTGGCTTGGCTCCAACGCCGCGCTTGCGGCGGCTGGCATTGCGCTTGAGCGCAGCCGGGTGGTGGTGGCAGGGGCTGGCGGAGCGGCGAAAGCGGTCGGCTTCGGCCTGATGCAGGCCGGAGCCAAGGTTGTGATCACCAACCGGACAGCGGCAAGCGGCATGAAACTGGCGGAATGGCTCGGCTGCGAGTTTGTGGCCTTGGACGACCTGCCCTGGCTGACAGCGGATGTGTTCGTCAACACCACCTCGGCAGGCATGGAGCCTGACCGGGAGGGGATCATCATCTCCCCTGCCCTGCTGCCCCGCTTCGCCGCAGTGATGGACATAGTCTATGCGCCCTTGGAGACCCGCCTGCTGCGCGAGGCCCGCGCCGCAGGCTGCCGCGCCGTTGACGGCCTTGCCATGCTGCTGCATCAGGGCGCGGAGCAGTTCCGCCTCTGGACAGGTGAAGCGGCCCCGGAGGCGGCGATGCGTTCCGCGCTGGAGAGAGCGCAGCTGGCCGAAAGCCATTGAGCGCAGGGAATCAGCCATGAAATTCTTCCATCTGTCCCAGTTCACCAGCAAAAAGCCGAAGCCCGGCAGCGAGGAGCCGGATCAGGACGACCCGGCAGGCCAGCGGCCCTTCGCCCTGGTGAAATACTTCTCCTTTACCTCGCTGACGGTCATCCTGATCGCCTCCTTGGTGCTGACCTGGAGCTTCTCCCAAAACGCCCGCAAGACCATGCTTGAGCGGAGCGGGATCTACTCGCGCATGTTTGCGGAGAGCCTCAACCGGCAGGTCTTCTACCTCTTTGTTCTGCCGACCTATGTCCGCTACGGGCGCATCGCCCTCTCGGATCCGGTGCAGTACAGCCAGCTGGACTTGATCATCACTGACATCACGCGGGGCATGAATATAAAATCAGTGACGATCTTTGACTCGAAGGAGAACATCATCTCCTATTCCAGCGAGAAGGCTCTGGTCGGCAGGAAAAATGCAGGCGGGCTGGAGTATGAAAAGGCTCTGCTGGGTGAAAACTCCACGGTGCTGGTATCGAACGGCTCGATGCTCAATCTGATCCTGCCTGGCAGCGGGCCGGTCTCCTGCCTGCTGCAAACCTACGTCCCCTTCCGGCAGGACAGGGGCGGCGGGCAGGGGGAGATCATGGGCGTGGTGGCAGTGACGCAGGACCTCTCGGCAGACTTGGAGGCCCTGATTTCACTCCAGTTCAAAATAATTTCAGTCTCGCTGGCCGTGATGGGCCTCCTCTTCGCTGTCCTCAGCGCCATCGTCATCCGCGCCGACCGGATCATGGAAGCGCGGGCGGAGGAGCGGCGCGAGCTGGAGAAGCAGCTGCATGAGTCGAAGCGGCTGGCCGCCTTGGGCAAGATGATCGCCTCAGTCTCGCATGAGATCAAGAACCCGCTCGGCATCGTCCGCTCCACAGCGGAGATCATCGCCAAACGGATTGGGAAGGTCGCCCCTGGCAATGAGCACTTGGCCGCCATCATCGTGCAGGAGACCACCCGGCTGGACGGCATCGTCCGTGAATTTCTTGACTTCGCCCGGCCCAAGGAGCCGAACTTGGCCCCAACGTCGCTCAACAGCCTTGCCGAGCGGATGTCGGTCTTCATGGAGGCGGAGTTCGCCGCCAAGCGGATAGAGCTGAAGCTGGACCTGGACCCGTCCCTGCCTGAGCTGCCGCTCGACAGCGAGCAAATCTATCAGGCCCTGCTCAACATCGTGTTCAACGCCGTCCACGCGATGACGGAGAAGGGCGGCGGCAGGCTGACCGTCCGCACGGCGGTGCCCTCAGACAGCGGCGGCGCGCTGCTGGAGGTCGCCGACACAGGCTGCGGCATGTCCGAGGAGAAGCTGACGCATATCTTCACGCCCTTCTACACTGACAAGAACCGGGGCACCGGCCTCGGCCTGGCGATCACCAGAAACATTATAGAGAAGCACGGCGGAACGATTGCGGTGCGGAGCAGGGAGGGGGAGGGAACCGCCTTCGCGGTGCGCTTCGGCGGCGGCGCGGACTGATCAGTCCGGCAGGTGCCGCGCCACAACCGCCAGCACGATGTCTGCGGCGAAAGGCTTGAGGAGGAAATCCGCCCCGCCCAGAGCCAGGCCCTGCTCGCGGTCAGCCTCATCCTCCTTGCCGGAGATGAAGATGACTGGAATATGGGCGGTGGAGGGGTCGGCCTTCAGCTCGCGGCAGACCGCGAAGCCGTCCAAGCCGTCCATCATGATGTCCAAGAGGATCAGATCGACGGCGGACGGATCCTGCCGGACGATCTTCAGCGCGGTCTCGCCCTTGGGCGCAGCTTTGACAGCGTAGGACTTCTGCAAAATCATGTTCAACAGCATGAGGTAGCTGGGTGTGTCGTCAACTGCCAGCACGCATCTTCTTTTCTGCTCCATTGCTTGGTTCCGCTTGAGTGAAGGGATAGCTGGCCGCTTCGGCGATGCGCTCCCGCAGTCGGCGGACGATCTGCGCCGCGCCCTCGAACCGGTCCAGCTCCTCGGTCAGCACCTGCTCGTAGAACTTGCAGGCATGGCAGGTGGTCATGTCGCGCGCGAAAATGCCCTGCACCTTCTCCGCCGGGCCGGAGAGCGTGCCGGTCAAGGCCCAGCAGGCCCTGCCGCCGTTCACGCCGCCGTTCACGCCATTGACCGCAGTCAGCGTCGAGGCGGGACAGACACCGTCCCGCTGCGCGTTGGCGCCGCCCGGCTGCCTGCCGCAGCGTTTGACCTCCCAGCAGTTCCGTCTGGCCATGCCTGCGGCGCCCATGCGCTTCAAAGAGGGCCTGCGGGCTGCGCCAGCAGGCCGTCAAAGACCGCGTCCACGTGCGCGTCGCTCAGCGACTCGGCCACGTCGCGCAGATGCGCGGCAGGCCGCCGCCCCTGAAGGCGCGGCGGCGGCGGCAGATCCGGCATTCGGAAATCTTCAGCCAGCGACTGGATCACTTTGTTGATCTCCAGCTTGGCGATGCCGAGGCTGTCCGGGTTGTCGAAGAGCAGGATCAGGTGGATGTGGCATTTGCCCGGCTCGGCCCGCAGCGGATTGCGGCCCTCGTTGAGGCAGCGGGCCAGCACCAGCGCCTTTTCGGTGTGGATGTAGGTGAACTGGCAGCGGCCGAAGCCCATGTCCAATGAGGTCTTCTGCGCGTGAACCAGCAGGCTGTTGGCCAGCGAGGCGACTAATTTCAGGTCAAGGTCGAACGGCTCGCATTTGGCCAGCAAACGGCCTTCGGCGGAAAACAGGGCTGTGCCGAGAAAGCCGTCGATCTCCGCCAGCCGGGCCAGTTTTTTCTGCACATCCATAGATTGACTCCATGTCCGAACATCAGAATGCCGCAGGCTGCGCACAACCTGTACTGTAGCAGAAAAAGACAGCCGGTCAAAGCAGGATGTGCGGAAAAATGGCCGGGCGGCGCAGCAGCTCCGCCCGGCGCCGCCTTCATTCCATCAGGGTGAAGGTGATGGCCGAGCCGCGAGTCTCCGGGATCGGCGCGATGCTTTTCCTCGCCGGCCTGCCCATGCGGATCAGCGCGGCCTGGCAGACATTCATGATCGGGCAGGTGAAGGGCGTGTCCACGCCGGTCTTCAGCACCGCCTGGGTCATGTCCCAGCCCTGGCAGCCGTTCAGGGTCATGATCAGCCGCCTGCCGTCCTGGCTGACCGCGAAGGAGTCGATGAAGCCCAGCTCCTCTTGAAAGACCCGCCCGACAGCGGCCAGCGCCTCGTCCGGCTCCAGCCCCTCCAGCTTCAGGCCCATGTCGCGTTCCAAAATTTCCAGAATGCTGCGGCCTGTCTCGCTCATGACCGCGTGGGCCGCCTCGCCGAACATCTCGTGCAGGCTTTTGGCCATGCCCGCGATCATCAGGCTCATCAGCCGCATCTGCTTCCTGTTGTCCTCCATGCGGCCTCCTTATTCCGGCTTGACCAGCAGCCTGCGCAGCTGCTCAAGGTAGCGCTGGCCGACCAGCCGGACGTTGCCGAGGGTGCCTTCCCGGCTCACCGCGATGCCGATGTAGTACTGCGGCGTGATCAGGCGGGTGAGGATCCAGGCGTTCTTGGCCTGGACCAGATTCTCCTCCAGCTCGCCCAGCCCTTTGAGCGAGTCCACCGATTTCTCCACCAGCTTCATCACCATCGCGAACTTGGCTGAAAAAGCCTCCACGTCCGCGCCGGTGGGATTGTGCAGGGCCAACGTGATGCCGTCCATGCCCGTGACCTGAATCGCCAGCACGCCGTCCATCTCGTCCGCCATCTTTTTGAGCAGCTCTTTGATGCCCATGTCGCCTCCTGTCAAAGTCAGAATGTTGTTTGCAGCTTTTGCCTGTTCATCCTCTGCGCCGAAGCGGGCCAGCTCCTGCCGGGCCGCCTCCAAGGGGCTGCCGTCGTCCTCAGGGCCGCCGCGCTCGTCCTCGCGCTGCGCCGCCTTGAAGAGCAGCGGCAGCAGCTCGGACTGCATCCGGCTGCCAGCCGCAGGCGCGGGAAATTCCTTCATGCTTACGCGCACATCCTCCCAGGCGAGCATTTCCAAAGCCGCCGCGTCGCCGGCCAGCTGGTCCGCCTCCGCGTCGATCAGCTCGCCCTGACGGAAGAAGAGGCTGCCGCTGCGGCCTGACGGATGAAAAACTTTGACATGCACCGTCTTCTCCTCCATCGCCACCATCTGAAGAAAACTGCTCAGAGACAGACCGGAGAGACTGCGGCGCCGCTCCTCGTGCGCGTCGAGCGCCTTGCAGACCGCCTGCTCCAGGGCTTCGATGTCAAAAGGCTTCTCAAGTATGTCCAGCGCGCCGGCCTTCTTCAGCAGCTTGTCAAGAAGAGGCGTGCCAAAAGCGGTCATGACGATATGCGGCACCTCAGGAAAGGATTCGCTCATCACCGAGAGCAGCTGAACGCCGTCCATGACTGGCATCCGCAGATCGGTCACCACTAAGTCAAGCCGGTTCCTGTCCAGCATGTCCAAAGCCTCACGGCCATTTTCCGCTGTCAGTATATGCAGCCGCCCGTTGCCTTCAAAACCGGATTTGATGCTCAGAAGAAGCGCCGGCTCGTCGTCAACGATCAGCACCTGCTTCATGGACAGCCGTGTTCGGCTCCGTCTGCCTCCTGCCGGAGGCGGCGCAGCTCCTCCCGCGCCCGGTCGAAACAGGCGCTGCCGCCGCCGTACTGGTCAAGGCGGCAGCGGGTGCGGAGGAGCAGGTAGGCCAGTCTGGAGTTGATCCTCGGCTCCGGGAAAGGCGGGCTGTACTCCTTCAGACCGAGGGTGAAATCCTGCCAGTCGAGCATGGCCAGCGCCGCGCTGTCGCCGGTGAGGCCGTCCTGCTCCGCGTCGATGAGCATCCCCTCGCGGAAGAAGAAGCTGCCCTGCCTGCCGTCTTGGCGGAAGACCTTGAGGTGGATGGTTTTATGCTCCATCGCCGCCAGCTGAAGGAAAATCTCCAGCGGCAGGCGGCAGCGGCAGCCGCTCCTGTCCTCCAGCGCCCTGGTGATCTCCCGCTCCAAGGTCTCGATGTCCAAGGGCTTGTCCAGCACCTTGAGCGCGCCCGCCTGCCGCAGCTCCTGCCGCATGGCCGGAGAGCCGAAGCCGGTCATGACGATGCTGGGGATTTCCGGGAAGGACTCGCTCAGGGCGGCGAGCAGCTGGAGGCCGTCCATCTCCGGCATGTTGAGGTCAATCACCGCCAGATCAAAAATGCCGCTGTCAATGATGCCGAGGGCCTCGCCGCCGCTGGCCGCTGTCAGCACCCGGAAGCGGGGATGGTTCGCCAGCCCGGCCTGAATGCTGGCCAGCAGCTCCTGCTCGTCATCAACAATCAGCACCTGTTTCCGGGCCGCCAAGGGCTGAGGATTGTTTTTGCCTGCGGCGGCGGTTATACTGGTTTCAGTCTGATCTGCGCTCTGCATGTGCGCTGCCTCCATTGATGCAGTTGGAACTGTCCGGCGGAATATTTGGCCCCGCAGCTCGCAATGTAGCAGCAAGCCCGTCAAAAATAAACAGAAAACTGCCGGCGGCGGCAAGAAATTCCGGCAGCCCCGCCCCGCCGCGCTGTTGGGAAGACGACGATGAAGACCGAAGCCGCCCGCATTCTGGTTGTGGACGATGAGCCTGCGGTGCTGCGCCTGCTCCATCATGCGCTGGAAGAGGAGTGCTATCAGGTGCGGGATGCCGCCGACGGCGCGTCCTGCCTCTGTCTGGCCCGTGCAGAGCGGCCTGATTTGATCCTGCTGGACATCAACCTGCCGGATCTCTCCGGCTTCGAGGTGTGCAGGCAGCTCAAGGAGGATGCCGCGACCCTGCGCATCCCGGTGATTTTCCTCACCGGCGCGGAGCAGGACGAGAGCGAGTTCCGCAGCTTCGGGGCGGGCGCGGCGGATTTCCTCCGCAAGCCGGTCAGCCGCGACCGGCTCTGCCTCCGGGTGCGGAACGTCCTTGACAGCACGGCGGCCACCGAGCAGCTGGAGCGGCAGGCCCGCGACCTCGCCCAGACCAACGAGCGGCTGAAAGAGTCCCTGATCATGCAGGAGCAGGTGCAGCGCACCCTTCTGCAACGCGATCAGATGCTCTGCGCGGTCAACTACGTGGCCAAGACGTTCTTGCAGGCCCCGCGCTGGCAGGAGGTGATCAGCGAGGTGCTGGGCTGCCTCGGCGGCACGGTCAGCTGCGAGCAGGCTTACCTCCGCCTCTTCGCCAGCGGCGCGGCGCAGCAGCAGGACGCGGTCTGGTCGCGGCCCGGCAGCCGCCCCTCCTGCCTCAGCATGGACGTGCTTGCCGCCTGGCGGCCCCCGGCGGAGCTGCTGAAGAGCGGCAGGCCGCTGATCAATGTCAACTGCGGCCTGCCCGCGCAGGTGCGGGAGGTCTTGGAGCAGAACCATATCCGCTCCTGCCTGATCCTGCCAGTGCAGGTCGGCCAGACGCTGCGCGGCTGCATCGGTTTTGACTGCGGCCAGCTCCGGCGGCCTTGGGAAGGCTCGCTGGTGCAGGCGATGATGATTTCAGCGGATGTGATCGGCGCGGCGGTGCAGCGCGAGCTGGTCTCGCAGGAGCGGAGCAGGCTGGCCGCCGCGATCAAGGAGTTTGCCGACTGCGTGCTGATCACCGACGCGGCAGGCCGCATCGCCTACGCCAATCCCGCCTGCCAGGCCGTGACCGGCTGGCTGCCGGAGGAGGTCGCGGGCCGCCGCCTGAGCGAGCTGCCCGGCGGGAGCGACGAGCAGCCGGACTGGAGCGCGCTGCTGGCCGCCGCCGCGCAGGGCGGGCAGTGGCACGGCGAGCGGCGCAGCCGCCACCGGGACGGCAGCTATTATGAGGAGGCGGTGGCGGTGGTGCCGGTGCGGGACGGCAGCGGCCCGGCAGCCAGCTTCTGCGTCATCCGCCGCGACCAGACCGAGAAAAAGCGGCTGGAGTCCATCGCCGAGGCGGCCAATCTGATGGAGAATGTCGGCTTTGTCTTTTCCGGGGTGCGGCACGAGCTGGCCAATCCGCTCAACTCGCTGAAGATGGCCCTCAGCGTGCTGCGGCGGCAGATGGACACGCTCAGCCGGGAAAAAATCCGCGAGTTCCTCGACCGCTCGATGGGCGAGATCAGCCGGATGGAATATCTGCTCTCCGCCTTGAAGAATTTCAACCTGCTGGAGGAGCAGCGGCCCGCGCCCTTGGATTTGGCCGCCTTTGCCGAGAAGTTCAAACGCCTGCACGAGCAGGATCTGCGGCAGAAGGGCATCCGCCTTGAGCTGCGGGCCGAGGAGCCGGGGCCGCTGCGGGCCTTGGCCGACGAGCGCGCCCTGCATCAGGTGCTGCTCAATCTGCTCACCAACTCGGTCAACGCCCTGCGCAAGCAGCCGCAGCCGCTCATTGCCATCACGCTGGCCCGCAGCAAGCCCCGCTGCGTCCAGCTCCGCTTCGCCGACAACGGCTGCGGCATCTCCGCCCAAGTGCGGCGGCAGCTCTTCACGCCTTTTTTCACCACCCGGATCAACGGCACCGGGCTGGGCCTGACCTTGGTCAAAAAGATGCTCACAGCCATGAACGGCACAGTGATGATGGACGGCAAGGAGGGCGAAGGTGCTTGGGCGGTGATCACCCTGCCGGAGGCTCCGCTGCCGGAGAATGCGGCAGCCAACAATGCTCTGTCCTGAAGTGTGTGTCAAGACCCGTATGATAATATACCATGGCCGTTGTTCCGAGCTCGGGAACGGATCAGCGAGATATTATCAAAACATGAACAGCCTGGTTTGTCATCATGAACATCACCCTGCACAAAAGAGCGCGGACGACCCCTGCGGTCCGTCGGGAAATTCAGCAGTCTCAGCTTTCTGAACGGAAGCTGGCCGCTAAACATGGCATCAGCAGGGACACCGTCAGCAAGTGGAAAAAGCTTGAAACTGTTGAGGATTATTCGCACACGCCGCATAATTTGAACACGAGCCTCACATCTTCTCAGGAGGCGGTTGTGATTGAATTGCGGACATCGCTGCTGCTTCCAATCGATGATCTCCTTGTTGTTGTGCGGAAATTTTTATATCCGAAGATGTCGCGCTCCGCTCTTGACCGCTGCCTGAGACGGCACGGGATTTCAAACCTGAAAGACCTGATCTCCGAAAAGGACGGGCCTGAAAAGCTATTGAAAAAATTCAAAGATTATGAACCGGGCTTCATTCATGCTGATATAAAATATCTCCCGAAGATGCCGGATGAAAAGAACCGAAAATATCTGTTCACAGCTGTTGACAGAGCGACACGATGGGCGCATCTTGAAGTGCGGGCCTCGAAAAATGCCGAAGAAGCCCGGTCTTTCCTGAAGAATATCATTGAGAATGCTCCTTTCTTCATCTCGAAGATACTCACAGACAATGGCAAGGAGTTCACAGATCGTTTCTGTCCGACAGGTGAGCGGGAGCCGACTGGAAACCATCTCTTCGATCAGGAATGCGCGGAGCACGGCATTGAGCATCGTCTGATAAAACCGAAAAAACCGCAGACAAACGGCATGGTTGAACGCTTCAACGGCAGGATTGAGGATATTGTTCAGCAAACCCGCTTTGAATCAGCCCAGCAGCTTGAAGAGGCTTTGATTCAGTATCTGAATATCTATAACTCCAATATTCCTCAAAGAAATATTGGTCATGTCACGCCGGTGGAGGCTGTCAACAAGTGGAGGAAAATTCATCCAGAATTGTTTAAAAATTCGGAATATAATCATCCGGGTCTTGATAATTAGGTATAAGCACCCTTTGTGTTAAAATTAGTTACAAAAAACCTAATGTGCGACTCTTTTGGGATGCTGTGTTGCTGAAGACAGTTCGGCTGCTGATTTGATTGTCTTGAGATTCCAGTTAGTTGGAAAAATATGAGCATGCTTGATGGTATTGCCTTCCGCACATGACCAAGGAAGTGTGCTGGGAAACAGCAGGCCCACATCTGTTGGAATGCTTCAAAGTGGCGCGTCATCGCGCATACGTTAACATCGGCTGTATTGACAATACATGTATTTTCATACAGTTACCGAACATCTCGCAGACTGAAAAGAGTTGCACATTAGGTACAAAAAATCAATACCGGACAGAGAAGGTCAGCATGGCCGTTCCGGCTGCTCATTTCCGCCGCCAAGTCGGCACTGTCCGGGCTTTCCAAGCTGACGTTTTGATATTCATCCTTAAACCATATTCCGCCCGCCCGCGCAACAATGAGGCGGAAAGCTCATTTGTCTGGGCAAAATGCTTGGAAGGCCGGGCGGAGGTGCTCCTCAGTGCAGGCCACAAGAGAGGACGAGGGTTCAATGCGGATAAATGCCGTTGAAGAGGTCTTCGTAGGCCAGCGGCTCGGCGCGGCAGCCCATCATCACCGGCATGTTGAAGAGACGGTCGGAGGCGGAAAGGATTGGCTCCGCGTTTTTCTGTACCCCGCCGCTGGCGATCACCCGCACCACTGGCACCCCGATGCCATCCTTGGTGAGATTGACCGCAATCACTTCAGCTTTGGGAAGCACAGCGAGGATGCGGGCCAGCACTGTTCTGATGTCGTCAGACACGGACTGGGCCGATTGATTGACGAAAGAGGAGTAGTTCACCGCCGGGCCGCTGTCCTCGTTCATCTCCAAGGTTTTGAAGTGATTGAGGGCGAAGAGCGAATGATACTGAAAGACCAGGTCGCGGGCCAACGGGTTGCGGTAATTGCTGATCCGTCTGTCCGCGCCGGGATCGCGGGCCTGATATGCTTCGGAAACGCTCCGTTCCAAGGCAATGGCCGGATCAAGACTGGCTCCGAAGCCGTTGGAGGCATAGAACGAATAGTTGCTGTCATCAATCATCCAAGCCCGGAAGACTGGGAAACCGAAGTCGCTGGTGTAGTCGCGCAGCACCAAACGCAGACCGTGCGCCGCAATCCGGTCGAGCAGCTCTCTGACTGCGCCGGGCAGCTTGTCGTCCAGCACGATGCGGGGCCGCTGCACCTGGTTGGCCTGCCAGATCATCCAAGCGTCGTGCTCGATCAGCTCCAGCAGGGCCTGAAGCACTGCGTCCTCATAGGTGCCTCCAGCGGCCAAGCCGCCGGAGGCAGTGTCGTAAAACTGGCCTGCGAAACGGGTGTTGGAGAGAAAAACCATTGAGGCGGGCACTAATTTGGGACTGCCGTCATGAAGCGAGTGCCCCCAGACCCAGTCAATGGGCAGCTCCTCGTCAAACCGGTCCATCTCGCCCTGATGATAGACAGTGCCGATATGATCAGGGACATTCATCGCCACATCGCGCACCTCGCAGTACGGAGCGCGGATCAGGCTCACGCCGCCATGATATCTGGCACTGATCCGCTCAAACAGCTCAAAAGCAGCGGAAAAATAGGCCTGCTCTTCGGTCAGGCCCTTGCCCCGGCTGTTCTGCTGCGGCACGATCATCCGCCTTTTCGGGTCGTAATTCGTTTCCGTGCAGGCGGAAAAACGGTAAAGCATGTGATCAAGCGGGCCGTCATGATGTCTGCGGATGCTGACCTTGGCTCCAAGCCGGGCCAGACTTTCGTCCAGCAGTTTTTTTGTCTCCTGATTGGAGATGCTGCGGCGACCGCCCACAGTGTACTGCACGGGTTTGTCCGCATGGAATGCGACTGCCGGGGGAATCATTTTCGGCCTGCCTTCATGCAGGCGGTCAAGTGCCAAAGCATGACATGCCGGGCAGCTGCTGATCGGAAAAAACTCCACGGCTAACTGCCCGGCGGCGGACGGCTCGGCAAAAAGCAGCTGACGGCCAAGCAGTTCCGGGTTTTCACCGCCGACCCGCAGCCGTTCCGCTTCGCGGGCGATCAGTTCCGCCGCCCAGACTGCCGCCGCCCGCTGCTGCGGCGTGTCAGGCAAAGGCCAAACCGCCGCCAATCCTTCCAAACTCTGCCAAGGAAAGGTGCTGCCGCCAGCCCGCGCCAGCCGCAGCCGCCGATGTTCCGTGTAGCAGCCGAAGCAGGAGGTCAGGCCGGGCAGGACGCTTGGCCCGGCAGCCAGCTGATGGCCGTCGAAATAGCAGAGGATGAACGGAGAACGCCGCTTGAGGAAAAAGGTGTTGAAGTCCAGCAGCGCACGGAACGTAGCCTGCTCAGGGCAGAGGATGAACACGGTTCCTGCGGCAAAGATTTCATCATCCTCTGCCGGAAGCTGAAAGGGCAGCAGCAGCACCTCTCCCGTCAGGCTCTGCCGCAGCGTCTCGGCCAGCCTTCCGCTCCCGATCAGACAGAGCGGCGGAAGGGGCTGGAGCAGTGCTGGCTGGGCTTTTATCTCATCGGCGGTCAGCAGGCCCGACTCAGTCAAGGTTGCAAGAAAATTGAGCACATCTTCGGCGGGAAATTCACCTGCAAAATGCTCGACGATCTGATTTGCCGCCGTCTCGTCACCCACTGCGTCAAGCACCCTGCCCAGCACAGGGGGATCGCATTCTAAAAGTTTCAGCTGGCCTTGCACAGCCACGGCCACAGCTTCGCTGCCCGCAGGCGAAAGGGAAAGCCGGGCATTTTTTCTGATCACAGTATTCGCGTTCATTTTTATTTCCCTGAGCAAAGTTGAGTTGTTGCGCTGCTGCCGTTGCGGCGATGAAGAAAAAGGAGCCAGAACAGACCGGCGGCGGCCATGATGCCGCCCGCGAGGGCTGCTGCCGCTTTCAGTCCCCATGCTGCGGCTAATGCGCCGTGAACCGCCGCTGCCAGTCCGTACAAAGACAGATAGATGCCGCCGTCTAATCCTGAAATTCTGCCCCGCATAGCGGGGGCGGCCTCGCGCAGCAGCAAGGGCTGATAGGCGAGGCCGAAGAGGAAGGCCGCCGCCAGCTGCGCCGCGAACAGCACCAAAGACAGCGGCAGGCTGCTGACGTGGGGCAGAAGGACGAAGAGCAGCCCCTCAGCCACGCAGGCCCAGCCGATGATCAACGCGTCCTGCTGAAAGCCTCGCCCTAAAACAGGCCGGACAGCGGCGGCGGCCAGCGCACCGGCACCGGTCATGGCAAAGAACAGTCCCAGCACGACCGGGTCGTTGTCAAAACGCTGATAGCAGAGCAAGGAGACTATGACAAATACCCCGCCGCCGCCCAGCGACCAAATGGCATTGGTCAGCACCATGCGCAGCAGCACAGGCTGCGAGCGGAGATGGCTGATTCCAGCCAGCCAGTCCTGACGCAAACTGCTCCGTCCCGCTTTGACAGCGGCTGCGGCTTGGGCGGGCGCGGCTGTCCATGTGCAAAAGGTGGAAAACAAAAAGCTGAGAGCATCTAAGATGAAGACAACCTGACAGCCGACAACCGCGATCATCGCCCCGCCTAGGCCGTTGCCAAGAAAGACAGCCATGCCGAAGCCGATCTGCATCAGTGCCAGAGCGCGGTCAAATCGAGCCGTGCCTGCCACATCTTGCAGATAAACTATGCGGGCCGAGGCATGAGCCGCACTGAGCGCGCCCATCAGCACTGTCAGCGCATACAAAGCTGGCAGGCTGCCAGTGCTGCCTGCAAACACAAAGAGCAGGGCGGCGGCGGCCAGACTGAGGTCAAGGCTGATTAAAAATAGACGGCGGTCAAGGCGGTCAGCAATCACGCCGCCCAGCCCGGCAAAGATCAGGCGCGAGGAAAGCCGCAGTCCGATGGCCAAGCCGGTCTTCAAGCCCTCGCCGCCGGTGAGGGTCAAGATCAGGAAAACCACAGCCGCCTGATTGAAGCTGTCGCCCAAGGAACTGACTGTCCAGCCTGTCCAGAGCCTGCGGAAGGCAGAATTTTCCTGAATAAAAGCTAAATAGCCATTGCTGTCTGCGATGTCCCGCTTGATCATATCCTTCAGCATGAAAAAATGCCGCCGTCTATTCTCGCCGACGGCGGCACAAGAGAGACATTCAGCTTGAATGGCGGAATTATCTCAACTTAAATCACTGCGCTACGGAAGAACCGTGGTGCATAAAGCTGGAGACGGATTTCTCTGTCTCTGCTGCGACGCGAATTTTCAAGCGAATCACCTCCTTTTTTTCAGGATGGAGCGCATCTTTTCGGCGAGAAAAAATATGCTGCCCGTATTCATTCAACGCTGTAAAATATACATCACTGCGCTCGCCCGATCAATGAGGTGATCGACTCATTCTTCTGGGCAAATATCCCATTGTCTCCCGAAGCAATGGTTCAGAAGCGCAGCTTCAGCTCGGCATACAGTGTGACAGGGTCGCCGGGAGTGAGGTAGATGTCGCCATCGCCCCAGTTCTCGCCTGCGGCTATGTAGTCGCTGTCAAAGAGGTTGCGGGCGGACAATGAGCCTTCCCATTGTCCTTTGGTGTAGGTCAGCTTGGCATCCACGAGATTGTACGAATCCTGCTCGAAGGAATTCTCGTTGTCTATCCACTGCGTGCCAACCCAGCGGCTGGCTATTGAGGCCCCAAAGCCGCAGCTGTGGGCGTAGCGCAGCTCCAGCGCGGTCTTGTGCTTGGGCTGCCAAGGCAGGTCGTAGTCCGAGTAGTCCATCTCATAGTCAACAAAATCAATGTAGCTGCTGTCGTTGTAGGTGTAGGAGCCGGCCAGCGTGAAGCCGTGGCCGAGGTCAAGGTCGCCTTCCAGCTCCACGCCCTGCATCCGCGACTCGCCCGCATTCTCGTAGCGAAAGGTGCCCTGCGCCGCCGCATCCGGGACCATAACCAGCTGGTTTTCCAGGTCAGTGCGGTAGAGCGAGAGCTGAACATACGCCCTGCCGCCGAGCAGGCTGGCCTTCACGCCGGTCTCATAGCTGAAGGCATCTTCCGGCTTGATGTCCGGGTTGCTGGCGATCTGCGAGCCGACCGGGGCCTTGAAGCCGCTGCTGACGCTGGCAAAGAGGCTGAGGGCCGGATTGACCGCCCAGGCCGCGCCGATCTTGGGGCTGAACTCGCTGAAGTCGGAGTCGCGGGAGCCAGCCGGGTCAAGCAGGTTGTCCAGCTCAATGGACACGTGGTCGTAGCGCAGTCCGGCAGTGGCCGTGACCGCATCCGTGACTTTCAGCTCGTCCTGCACGTAGAGCGAGTTGAAGAGCCGGTTGGACTCCGCGTCGCGGGAGATCAGGCCGCGCTTGGCTTCTGCTGGAAAGTATTGCGAGAAGCGGCGGGTCTCGTCGTAGTCTTCGCTTTCGAGCTGATAGCCGAGCATGGTCTGATTTTTTCTGCCGAAGAGCTGGTTGTCGCTGACCAAGCGCAGCTCGTTGCCTGAGCGGCGGGATTCCAAGTCCTTGTCCACCACGTCCACGATGTCCCGCCACTCTTCGGTGATGTTCTGGCCGTAAGTCCGGTTGACCAACTTCAGCTCCTTGCGCAGCTCATGCTCCAGACTGAGGCCCAAGTTCTGCTCGTCGTGATCCTCCTTGCCATGCCTGAAAAAAACCTGCTCCCGCTCGCCAGCTTGGTAGTTGGCCAAGGGCAGGTAATCGGGATACTCCAGCTCCCACGTCGAAGCATCCACGCTCAGGCCCGCCTTGGTGCGCTCTGCGAGCTGTCCGTCCAAGCGGGCGAAGCCGTTCACCCGGTCAAAGCCGTTGTTCTCGTCGCGCCAGCCCTCGCCCGCCCGGCGGGTCAGGCCAAGAGAGTAGCCTGCGCCGCCAGCCAGCGGCCCGGAGAGCAGGGCGGTCTGCTTGTTCTCGCCATAACTGCCGTAGCCTGCGCTGACCTCGCCCTGCCGACTCGCGCCGCCTTGCTTGGTGATGATGTTGATCACCCCGCCCAGCGCGCTCTTGCCGTAGAGGGCCGAAGCCGGGCCTTTGATGATCTCCACCCGCTCGACGTTCTCCATCGGGATCGCCGACCAATCCACAGTGTCCAAAGCAGTGTTGCGCGGCACGCCGTCCACCAGCACCTGCACATACTGCGAGTTGAGCGCGGGCATTCCCCGCATCGTCACCATCGAGAACTCGCCGCCGCCCTCCCACTCGTTCATCTGCACGCCTGCTGTCTGATGCAGCGCGTCCGTCAGCACCCGCGCCCCTGAGCCGCGCAGCGTCTCGCCGTCCAGGACGGTGACGCTGGCGGTCACGTCCTTCAGCTCGGTCTCGCTCTTGGTCGCGGTGACAACCACCTCGTCCAGCTTGTGCATCCCGCCTTCCTTCTGCGCCGTGTCCTGCGCCTGCGCTGCGGCGGCCAGCAGCAGAGCTGCCGCAGCAGCGATTGAAATCTTTCTCTTCATTCTTCTCTCCGTTTTTTGTCAAATTGCGAAAGATGCCGTCACAGCGTCTTCCGCGCTAAAATCAGCAGATACTCCACGCTGCCGCGCCCGCCCTGCCGATAATACACTGCGGCTTCCTCCCGTACCTTGGCCGCAACTTCTGGATCGCAGAGAAAACCAAGCCTGCGGCGGGTGGCCCGCCTGATGTCCAAGAAATACCGATGCCATGCACTGTCCGGCAGCAGGCAGGTGAAGATGATCTCCATGCCGATCCGAGGCAGCAATTGCCGATATAGCCGCTCGCTGCCTCTTCTGAGATGGCGGTAATAGGCGGCAACAGGCTCCGGCGCGTAAGAATGCACGGCTAAATCAGTCAGATAAAGATGGCCGCCCGGTTTGAGCGCATGACTGAGGAGCTGGAGCAGAACCTCCCGGTCTGCCACTGCTGTCAGCACCCCGCCGTCAGCCGCCGCGAAATCACAGCAGCACTCCTGAAACGGCTGCTTCAGAATGTCGGCGCAGTGAAAGCGGATTTTTTCTGTCAATCCTTGGGCAGCCGCCAGCTTTTCCGCCCGGCTGATGAAATCAGGAAAAAGATCAAAGGCTTCAACGCGGCAGCCGAAATGCTTGGCCAGCTCCGCCGCTGTCAGGCCCATGCCGCAGCCAGCCTCAACAACCAGCGAATCCCGGCTCAGTCCAGCCAGCCGCGCAGCAGCGAGCGTGAACTCCGTCCCGCCCGGCGCGAGTCGCCATGCTGCTGTCTTCAAGGTGCTGCCTCTGTCGGCGCGGTCTGTGCTTCTGGGTGGAATGCCGCTGCCAGCTTCTCCACTGACTCGCCGAAGCGGATGCCGGGCATCAGGTCAGGGAAGGGCATGGTGACAAGGCGGCCTGTCCGCACCGCACGGAGCTGGTGCAGGGCCGGATTGCTCTGAAGGAGATCCAGCTTGTGCGCCGCTGTTGACCAGAGCGAGTCCACAATGACGATCAGCTCAGGGTCGCGCTCCAGCACAGCCTCCCAAGAGACGTTGGCCATCCGCGCCTCAATGTCGCTGAAGATGTTCTCTGCCCCGGCCAGCGTGAGCAGGAGCTGCTGCGGCCCCAGCCTGCCTGCGGTGTACGGGCTGCGGTCGTCCATGTCAAAGAGGAAGGCCCGCACCGGCGGCTGGCCTCGCTCCTTCAGCTTGGCAGCCGTGCGCGCCACCCGCTGGCGAATATCGGCGACCAAGGCATCAGCCCTGCCCTGCGCCTTGAATATCCCTCCGATGTCGAGTATCTCGCCCAGCAGCTCCTCCAAAGTCAGCGGCTCTTTGCGGCCCGGACAGAAGACTGGCGAGACATACGTTGGGATGCCCAGCTCATGCAGCATAGGACGGCTGCCGAGGCTCGCGTCGCTGAACATGCCGCTGAAGGTGGCATAGACGAAGTCTGGCTCCTCAGCAAGCAGGCTCTCCCGGCCAGGTGCCTTGGCAGCCAGCACTGGCACCTGCTGGTAAGCGGGCAGGAGGTCAGGGCGCACTGCCGCGTCAAGATAGGCGGTGCCGACCATCCGCCGCTCCAAGCCAAGGGCGAGCAACAGCTCGGTGGCGGCCTGATTGACAGACACGGCCCGGCACGGCGGATGCGCAAGATAGACAAACTGACCACAGTTGGAGACAAGCATGGTTTCTGAGCTGTGAACGACAGGCTGTAGTGGCAATTCATGAATTGCCGCTACAGCCTGTTCTGGTTCTGCCGTCGCGTTCCCTCCGGCCAGCAGAAGCAGCAGCGCGGCTGCCGCAATGTGTTTCATGGTTGACTGGCCATGCTGGACGGGCCGAGGAAGCGGAGCTGCGCTGTGCCGCCCTCGGTGCGCACATCGGCCTCCACACCAAAGACATGCCGCAGCAAGACAGGTGTGAAGACCTGCGCTGGCGGGCCACTGGCCGCGACCTTGCCTTGCGCAAGGACAAAGACCTGGTCGCAGAAGGAGGCGGCGAGGTTGAGGTCGTGCAGCACGGCCAAGGTGGTCAGCCTAAGCCGCTTGATCTCGCCAAGCAAAGAAAGAGAATGACGGATGTCGAGATGGTTGGTCGGCTCGTCCAAGATCAAGGCCGGGCTGTTCTGGCAGAGGGCGCGCGCAATCAGCACCCGCTGCTTCTCCCCGCCGGAGAGGGTCTGGAAGGGCGCGTCCTCCAGACCGCAGAGGTCAGCTGCCTGCATGGCGCGGCGGGCGCAGTTCATGTCCTCCTCGTTCATCGGCGAGAACGCGCCGTGGTGGGGATAGCGGCCCATCAGCACCATCTCTATAACGGTGAAATGGCATTCTGACAGGGACTCTTGCAGGACGGAGGCGAGCTTTGTCGCCAGCTCGCGGCGGGACAAGACGCGGATGTCCTGCCCGTCCAAGGCGATGCTGCCTGCGTCAGGCAGCAGGGCGCGGTACAGACAGCGGAGCAGACTGGACTTGCCGCTGCCGTTCGGCCCGACTATGCCGGTGAACTGGCCGGAGGCGGCAGTCAGGGAGAGGCTGTCAAGGATGCGCCTGCCGCCGACGCTCCAAGTGATGCCGGAGAAGCTGATCTTCACAGGCTGTCTCCGCTCAGGCCGCGCTCTTTGCGCCGCAGCAGCCAGAGAAAGAAGGGCGTGCCGACAAAAGCGGTGACGATGGTCAGCGGCAGCTCGGCAGGCTGGATCAGCAGCCGGGCGGCCAAGTCCACCCAGACCAAGAAAATGGCCCCGGTCAGCACTGCCAAGGGCAAGAGACGGCGATGGTCGCCGCCTGTGACAAGGCGCACGGCATGAGGCACCATCAGAGCGACAAAGCCCACCCCGCCACTGACCGAGACCAGCACTCCGGTGAGCAGGGCGGCCAGCGTCATCAGCTTGAGGCGGAGCAGATGCGGATTCACACCCAAGGAGCAGGCCGTCTCGTCGCCAAGGGCGATGAGGTTGAGCTGCCGGGCCGAGGCTATGGCATAGAGCGAGCCACCTGCGGCCAGTAGGGCGGGCAGGCCAAGCTGATCCCACCTTGCTCCGGCCACGCTGCCCATCAGCCAGTAGAGTATGGCCTGCGAGGGGATGTGTTCCGATGAGCTGAGGATGAGGTAGCTGGAGAGCGAGGTGAAGAGATACGAGACCGCCACGCCAGCCAAGATCACCCGCGAGGGCGTGAGTCTGCCGTTGCGCCAAGCCATCAGGCCCACAGCGGCGAAGGCGAGCAGTCCGCCGCCGAAGGCCGCTGCTGAGAGTCCGCTCTGCCCCAGTGTGTCACCCCAGCCAAGCAGCAGGGCCAGCACCGCGCCTGCTGCTGCGCCGGGCGACACACCGATGATGTATGGATCAGCCATCGGGTTGCGCACTGCGGCTTGGAGGATGACACCGACCGCCGCCAGTCCGGCTCCAACCACAGCGGCAAGGAAGACCCTCGGAAAGCGGAGATAGAGGACGATGTGCTCCTGCGCCGGGCTGAACGCGCCCAGCTCAAGGCCGGTCACGCGCTTGAGCGCGACTTCCCAGACCGTGCGGGCGGGCAGCTTGGACGGCCCGAAGGACAGGGCGACGACCAGCGAGGCCAGCAGCGCGGCGGCGAGCAGGAGAAGGATGACTGGAAAGACGGCGGACCGACGGGAAAAAGACACTATCATAAGCAGTCGTTGCTGAGGAAAAACAGCGGCAGCACCCAGTATCCGAACAGAAGCGAGGCCGCCAGATTTTGATATTTAAAACATATTCCACCTGCCCGCGCAATGAGGCAGAAAGCTCATTTTGCCGGGTGAAGTGCCCAAAAAGGTCGGGCAGCATCTTTCGCAAAGTATGCGGCATGACAGACCCTGCGAATTGCCGCCGACGGGCAAATAATCCCCGCCTGCTTTTTTGCTTGGAAAAAAGCAGCGGCTTCGTATATCTTTCGCCTCGGCTTTCATCACAAATTCCGTTCAACCCCAGCCGCAGGCCCTTCATGACCGCTGTCCGCTCCCGCCCAAAGACCAAGGAACCCTTTTATTTCACCGCCACCTGCGCCGCCGGACTGGAGGAGCTGGTCAAGGAGGAAGTCATCTCCTTTGGCGGGGACAAGGCCGAGACCTCGCCCGGCGCAGTGCGCTGGCAGGCCGGGACGCTGGAGTCCGCCTACCGGGCCTGCCTCTGGTCGCGCTTCGCCTCGCGCATCCTGCTGCAAATCGCCGCCTTTCAGGCCGCCAGCCCGGAGGCCCTCTACACCGGAGCGATGTCCGTTGACTGGGGCAGGCATTTCAGCACCAAGAACACCTTTGCGGTGAGCTGCACCTTGGCGGCTGATGCCAAGCTCAATCACAGCCAGTACGCCGCCCTGAAGGTCAAGGACGCGGTGGCCGACACCTTCCGCCGCCAGACCGGCAAGCGGCCTGACGTGGACACCCAGGAGCCGGAGATCCGCATCAACCTGCACGTGGAAGGCACAGCAGCTGCGCTGGCTCTGGACTTGTCCGGCGAAAGCCTGCACCGGCGCGGCTACCGCGAGGACGGCGGCGAGGCTCCGCTCAAGGAGAGCTTGGCCGCAGCCATCGCCTGGCTGGCCGGAGTGCGGCCCGGCATGGATCCTGAGAGCTGCATCCTTGACCCGATGTGCGGCTCCGGCACACTGCTGATTGAAGCGGCTCTGATACTCGGCGACTCCGCGCCCGGCCTGCTGCGCGAGCGTTTCGGCTTCACGGCGTGGATCGGCCACCAGCCAAAGCTCTGGGAAAAGCTCACCGCCGAAGCAATTGAGCGCGAGGACGCGCTGGCGGACAGCGACTGGCCGCACCTCATCGGCTATGATGCCGACCCCAGAGCCGTGGCCGCCGCCCGCAAGAACATTGCCCAGGCCGGACTGACTGACCGAATCACCGTCAAGCAGCGGCAGCTTGCCCAGCTCCAGCCGCCGACCGCGCAGGGCCTGCTGCTGGTCAACCCGCCCTACGGCGAGCGGCTGTCTGAGCGCGAAGCCGTGAAATACCTCTACCGCTGCCTTGGCCGCATATTCCGCGAGCACTTCGCGGGCTGGCGTATAGGATTCTTCACCGCCAACACCGATCTGGCCGACATGCTCGGTCTTGCTTGGGAGGAACGGCACCGGCTGCACAACGGCCCGCTCAAGTGCCGCCTGCTCACTGCTGCTGCGCCGGAGGAGGACAGGCAGCCGGAGCCGCACGTCTGGGAGCTGAACGAGACTGACCCGGAACTGCCCGCGCAGGACTTCAGCAACCGCCTGCGCAAGAACTGCCAGAGCCTCCTGCCTTGGGCCAAGGAGCGGGGCATCAGCTGCTTCCGCGTTTATGACGCGGACATCCCGGAGTTCAACATCGCCATTGACCTCTACGAACGCTGGGCGCATGTGCAGGAGTACGCCGCGCCCGCCAGCGTTCCGGCGGAAAAGGCTGAGGAACGCTGGCAGCAGGCCCTCCAGGTCATCCGCCACGTCCTCAACCTGCCGCATTCGCAGATATTCATCAAGAGCCGGGCGCGGCAGCGCGGCGCGGAGCAGTATCAAAAGACAGGCGAGATCGGCAAGCTCCATGAGGTGCGCGAGGGCGGCTGCCGCTTCCTCGTCAATTTCACCGACTACTTGGACACCGGCCTCTTTCTTGATCACCGCAAGACGCGGGCCATGCTCGCTGAACTGGCGCAAGGCCGGAGCTTCCTCAATCTCTTCGCCTACACCGGCTCGGCCACGGTGTACGCGGCAGCAGGCGGCGCGTCCTCGACCACGACAGTTGACCTGTCAGAGAAATACCTTGCCCGCGCCGAAGCCAATCTCTCGCTCAACGGCTATGGCGGCGTGCTGCATCAGTTTGCCGAGGCCGACTGCATGAGCTGGCTGCACACCTGCAAGGAACGCTACGGCCTGATCTTTGTTGACCCGCCCACCTTCGCCAACTCCAAGCACAAGGGGCTGGTCTTTGACGTGCAGAAGGATCACCCGGAGCTGCTGCGCTTGGCCATGCGGCGGCTCAGTCCGGCGGGCGGCACGCTGATCTTCTCCACCAATTTCAGGAAGTTCAAGCTCGACGAGCAGCTGGAGGCTGAGTTCGACGTGCGCGAGCTGACCGAGCGGACTGTGCCGCGCGACTTCAGCGGCGGCAGGCCGCACCGCTGCTGGCAGTTCCGGCATCGCACCGAGGAGACGGAGGCGGCGGCATGAGCAGCCCAAGCGAGGAACTCGTCCAGATCGTTGACCGGGACGACCGGGAAATCGGCGCGGTCAGCCGCAGACTGATGCGCGAGCAGCGGCTGATCCACCGGGCCGCCTACATTCTGGTCTTCAATCCGGAGGGCGAGCTGTTCATCCAGAAGCGCACCATGAGCAAGGATGTGTATCCCGGTTATTGGGACGTGGCCGCTGGCGGCGTGGTGCTGGCGGGCGAAAGCTACGAGGCAGCGGCGGCGCGCGAGCTGGCTGAGGAGCTGGGCATCAGCGGCGTGCCGCTGGAGCCGCTCTTTACCCAGTATTACGAGGACGGGAACAACCGGGTCTGGGGCCGCATCTTCCGCTGCGTTGCCGCAGGGCCGTTTGTCCTCCAGGCGGAGGAGGTCGAGTCCGGCCAGTTCCTTGCCCCGGCGGCGGCGCTGGCACTGAGCGGCGCGGAGCCGTTCACCCCGGACGGTCTGATTGTGCTGCGCAAGGTGCTGGCGATGGCCGCAGCCTGCTGACTCCCTCCGAGTCAGCATGGTGATACCGACCGAGTCACCATGCTGGTACCGACGGAGTCACCATGCTGGTACCCGCCGAGTCAGCATGCTGACTCGGTCGGAAGCACCGTGGTCAGGGTTGCAACAGCAGGACACAGTGCGCCTGCTGTCTATCAAGCTACTGCAAAACTGCAAGGAGAGGTGGCTGCTATGGGCAGACGGTTCAGCATTCCTATGAAGTTCTTCGGCGTGTTCTTCTTGACCATGCTGCTGGTGGCAGGCTCGTTCGTGGCCACGCTCAACTCCCTGCGGCGGCAGGTCTCCCGCAACGAGGCCCGCGCCGTGGCCGGCCAGGTGACGGCGTTCCGCTCGTGGATCGCCCAGAGCGGCATGATCTGGGTGCAGAAGCTGGCGCCGGGCTTCCATGACTTTCTCGACGAGCAGGCCGACGCGAAGGGCGGCACTTTCTACGGCAAGAACCCGGCCTTGGCCACCCGCGAGCTGGCGCAGATCGCCCAGCGCGAGGATGCCCGCGCCTTCTTCCGCGTCACCAGCGACAACTGGCGCAAGGAGGAGAACGCCCCGGACGCGTTCGAGGCCGCTGCCATCGCCCGCTTCAAGGAGGACAAAAGCCTTGAGTTCGTCGAGTCCTACGAGGGCGGCATGTACCGCTACGCCCAGCCGCTCTTCCTGGAGCAGGGCTGCCTGCCATGCCACGGCGATCCCAAGGACGCGCCGCCTGCGGTGCTGGAGAAGTACGGCAGCGACAAGGCCTTCGGCTACAAGGTCGGACAGGTGCGCGGCGTGGTCAGCGTCACAGTGCCTTCTCTTGGTCTCAAAGACGTGCTCCTGTCCATCGCCAAGCCCTCTTCCTTGGTGCTGCTCGCGCTGGCCTTGGTGCTGAACATCCTGTTCATCCGCACCGTGGTCATGCGTCTGATCGAGCTGACCCGCAATGCCGAGGCCATCGCCGCAGGCAAGCTGGAGACACCGCTGGTCTACACCAATCCGTCGGAATCCAACGACGAGCTGGATCACCTCTACCATGCGGTCAACCTGCTCAAGCGCAGCCTGGTGATTCTTTTCAAACGGCTCAACAGTCAAGGCGGCAAGTAGCAGTGCCCAGCTTCTCCGCCAGCCCGGAGTGCCGCTTGGTCCGCGAGCGCACAGCGGCGGCCAGCGTCTCGCGGTCGGCGCAGAGGACAAGTTTGCTGCGGGCACGGGTGATGCCGGTGTAGAGCAGCTCCCGGCTGAGAACGCGGCTCTCCTCTTCCGGCAGGAGAAGCAGCACCTGCTCGAACTCCGAACCTTGCGCCTTGTGGACAGTGACGGCGTAGGCGGTCTCATGCTCCGGCAGCAGCGAAGGCGCGACCGGATGCAGCCTGCCGTCGGCCCGGCGGAACCAGGCTTTCAGCCGCCCGTCCCGGTCGCGCCAGAGCAGACCGGTGTCGCCGTTGAACAGCTGGAGGTCGTACTGATTGCGGAGGATGATCAGCGGCTTGCCCTGATGCCATTCCGTCTCCCGGCTGCTGATCAGCCCGGCCTGACGCAGCACGGCGGCGGCAAGGCTGTTGATGCCCTCGGTGCCGTTCGGCCCTTTGTGAACAGCGCAGAGGAGACGGAACTGTTCCATCGCCGCAAAAGCCGCCTCCAGCGAGGCGGCTTCGCTGATGTCCCGGAAGCCGCGCAGCAGCTGCGTCCGCAGCCAAGCCTCGCGCTCGCGGCCTGCGCATTCAGCGAATTCCAAGTCCGGCAGCCCTGCGGCCAGCACTGTCTCTGCCGCCTCTACCGAGCCGCTGTTCACCGCCGCCGCCAAGCTGCCGATGCCGCTTTCCCCTTGAAAACGGTGGCCAGTGCGGAGCAGGACGCAGGAGTCCGCCAGCGGGCCGCTCCGGTCGGCAGTGTGCGGAAAATCTTGACCGGTGAGCTGACTGATCTGGGCGCGGAGCGGCTCTGACCACGCCGGTTCGCCGCTGCCGCAGAGGTCGGCGAAGAGGCTGCCCGCCTCAACGGAAGCGAGCTGGCTGCGGTCGCCGAGCAGGATCAGCCGGGCATCAGGCGGCAGGGCATCGAGCAGGGCGGCCATCAGCATCAGGTCAATCATTGAGGCTTCATCCACCAGCAGCAGGTCAACGGCCAGCGGATTGTCGCGGTTATGGCGGAACGCCTCGCTGCCGGGCCGCGCGCCCAGCAGGCGGTGCAGAGTCTGGGCCTGTTCCGGCAGAGCGCGGCCCAAGCCTTCGGGCAGGCTCTGGCGGGCGGCGCGGATGGATTCATCCAAGCGGGCCGCCGCCTTGCCGGTGGGCGCGGCCAAGGCTGCACGCAGCGGCCTGCCGCCATTGTGCAGGCTCTGAAGCAGGGCGATGATGCGGGCGGCGGTGTAAGTCTTGCCAGTGCCCGGCCCGCCGGAAATCACCAGCAGCGGTTTGAGCAGGGCCATGGCCGCCGCCGCCTGCTGCCAGTCCGGGCCGCTGGCCTGGCTGGGGAAAAGCTGCTGCAAAAGAGGCTGTGCTGCCTGCGCGTCAGCCGGACTGGTTGCCGATGCCCGACGGAGCAGCTCGCGGGCAATCCGCTCCTCAGCCTGATGAAAGCGGCGCAGGTAGAGGCGGTTGCTCTGGTCAAGAATCAGCGGTGCCATCTCGCCGGGCTGGCCGACTGCGCCGCTGGCCAAGAGACTGCGCCGCCAGTGCTCCGCATCCGGGAGCAGGCCGGGCGGCAGAGGGAACGGCAGGGCCTCGCGCTCCGCCAGCGGCCAGCAGACATGGCCGCCGCCCGCCGCCGCGCTGGTCAGCGTCGCGGCAAGGAGCAGCTCAGGGAGTTTTCCGCCTTTGCCCGCCTGCTTCTCCAAGAAAAGGCCAAGATGCAGGTCGAGCAGGCGGAGTTCCCCTTGCTGACAGGCCCGCTCGAGCAGGGCGCGGACGCTGACTTTGCCCGCAGCGAGACGGCTCGTGTCGGTCATTGGTACATTGCCGCCACCTCTGGTGAATACGGCCCCTTCCTGCGCTGGTATATATATAAGGGCGGCAGCAGGCGCAGACCCTCGCCGCCGTTCTTCACCGCCTCGATCAGCACCAGCCGCGCCCGACCGTCTTCAGGATAACTGTGCACCGGCTGAAGGCGTTTGGGGATCAGCTTGTTGCCCGTCATCACGGCAAGAACCGTGGCCAGCCGTTCTGCTGGGTAGATGCAGCAGAACGCGCCCCGGTTCCGCACCGCGAAGGCCGCCGCCGCCAGCACGGAGTCAGGATCGGCGGTCAGCTCATGCCGGGCCAAGGCGCATTCGTCCGTCTGACTGATTCTGCCGCCGCCGACGCGGTGATAGGGTGGATTGCTGACAACTAAATCAAAAGATTCCGGCTGGACATGCCCGCTGATCCGGCGCAGATCGCCCTGCCGCACCTCAAAGCGGCTGCCGAGCTGGTTGGCCTCGGCGTTGCTCCGGGCCAGCGCGGCCAAGGCGGGCTGCAATTCCAGCCCGGTCAGGCGCAGCTCAGGATGACGATGGCAGAGAATCAGGCTGATCACTCCGCAGCCGCAGCCAAGATCAAGCACCCTGCCCTGCCCTGCTGGCTGGCAGAAATGAGCCAGCAGCACTGCGTCAACGGAGAAGCGGTAGCCCTCGCGATGCTGGCGGCAGATAATCCGGCCATCAAAGAGACTGTCCTCGCTCAGAAGCATTGCTGGAACTTGGGGAAGAAACGTCCTGTCCTCCGCATGTAGTCACGGTACCGCTCTGCAAATTTTTCAAGCATCATCGCCTCCTCATGCCGGACCAGCAGGTGCCAGAGTGGATGCAGCGCGGCGGCGGCGGCGAGCATGATCCATGAATTGAAAAACAATGCCGCAGCAGGAAAGAGAAAGGTGAGATAGGCGGCGTAGATCGGATGGCGGAACCAGCGGAACGGCCCGTCAGTGCACAGCTCCCCGTTTATCCACCAGCTCCGCAAGGTGCGCGCGCCCCAGGCGAGCAGGCAGAGTCCTGCGCCCGTGAGTGAGCCTGCGGCGATTTGCAGCGGCAGGGGGTGTTCCAATATAGCCGTGCCGCCAAGCCGCCGGTCTGCAAAAAAGGCCGCTGTCAGCAGGCTGAAGCTGATCATCATGCCGATTGGCCCTATGCCGAAGAATTTTTTCAGTCTGCTGACAAACATGGAGGTCTCCCTGCATTTTTCTTCTGCGGAAAACAAGATGCGGCAAACATACCAGCCGCCGCCCGCCTTGACAAGCATTCGCACGGGCTGACACGCTGTTCCCGCCTTGACATCCCCCTGCCCTGTGCTTACCGTTGCCGCAAAGAATCGCAGGATCATGACATGACAACCGCTCAGAACAGGGAGAAAATACGTGGCTGATGAGACCAAAAACGAGATGACGGAAGAGGCGCCGCTCCAGCCTGAGGCCGGGCAGTCGGCAGAGACCGGCGGCGAGGCTGCCGCAGAGGCGGCGGCGGAGACTGCGCCTTCCGCTGAGGAGCTGCTGACCAAGGAGCTGGAAGAAGCCCGCGCCAAGCTGGATCAGGTGACGCGCTTTGCCGCTGAGGCCGAGAACTCCAAGAAACGGATGGAGCGCGACAAGGAGAAGCTGCTCAAGTACGCGGGCGAGAACATCCTGCGCGACCTGCTGAACACGGCGGACAACCTTGAGCGGGCTATTGAGCAGGGCAAGGTTGAGGGCGGCGATGCCGAGCAGAAGCTGGCCGCTTTGCTGGCAGGCGTGGAGCTGACCAAGAAGGGCTTGGACACCATGCTTGAACGCTGCGGCGTGACCCCGGTTTCTTCGGTCGGTCAGCCCTTCAATCCAGATCAGATGGACGCGCTGACGATGGAGGCGAACGAGGAGATTCCGGCCAACCACGTAGCCAAGGAGTTCGCCAAGGGCTACACCTTCAAGGACAAGGTGCTGCGCCACGCGCAGGTGGTGGTGTCCAGCGGCCCGGCGAAAGCGGAATAGCCTGCCCGGAATTCTTGCTGCCGCTGAACAAGTCCCCTTGACAGCGGTATTTTCATGCGCATTGTAGAGAGCGGCAGGCAGCTTTGAAGTCGCCCCCCTCGCGGGGGCGTGGATTGAAACAGACGACAACATATTTTCAGGAGATATATCATGGCTAAAATCATCGGCATAGACCTCGGCACCACCAACTCGTGCGTGGCGATCATGGAAGGCGGCGACCCCAAAGTTATTGAGAACAGCGAAGGCAACCGCACCACGCCTTCTATTGTTGCCTTCACTGACAGCGGCGAGCGGCTGGTCGGGCAGATCGCCAAGCGGCAGGCGGTCACCAACCCCACCCGCACTCTCTTTGCCATCAAGCGGCTGATCGGGCGCAAGTTCTCTGACCCTGAAGTGAAGAAGTCCATTCAGCTCAGCCCCTTCGCCATTGTGGAAGGGCCGAACGGCGACGCGATGGTCAAGGTGGAGGGCAAGGACTACTCTGCGGCTGAAATCTCCGCCATGATCCTTGGCAAGATGAAGAAGACTGCCGAGGAGTATCTGGGCGAGACCGTGACCGAGGCGGTTGTCACCGTGCCTGCGTACTTCAACGATGCCCAGCGCCAGGCCACCAAGGACGCAGGCAAGATCGCCGGCCTCAACGTGCAGCGGATCATCAACGAGCCGACTGCCGCCGCACTCGCTTACGGCTTGGACAAGAAGGGCGAGGAAACTGTGGCCGTCTTCGATCTCGGCGGCGGCACCTTTGACGTGTCCATCTTGGAGATCGGCGACGGCGTGTTCGAGGTGAAGTCCACCAACGGCGACACCTTCCTCGGCGGCGAGGACTTCGACATGCGCATTGTCAACTGGCTGGCTGACGAGTTCAAGCGCGACAACGGCATTGACCTGCGCACGGACAAGATGGCCCTCCAGCGGCTGAAGGAAGAGGCGGAGAAGGCAAAGAAAGAGCTGTCCTCATCCAAAGAGACGGACATCAACCTGCCTTTCATCACCGCTGACGCGACAGGCCCCAAGCATCTGAACATCAAGCTCTCCCGCGCCAAGCTGGAAGCCTTGGTCGCCGATTTGATCGACCGCTGCGAAGGCCCGTGTCTGACCGCGCTGAAAGATGCCGGACTTGATCCGTCGAAGATTGATGAAGTGATTCTGGTCGGCGGCATGACCAGAATGCCGAAAGTGCAGGAGAAGGTGAAGGCGATCTTCGGCAAAGAGCCGCACAAAGGCGTGAACCCGGACGAGGTGGTTGCGGTCGGCGCGGCGATTCAGGGCGGCGTGCTCAAGGGCGACGTGAAGGACGTGCTGCTGCTGGATGTCACCCCGCTGTCCTTGGGCATCGAGACCCTTGGCGGCGTGATGACCAAGCTGATCGAGAAGAACACCACGGTCCCGACCAAGAAGAGCCAGATTTTCTCCACCGCCGCTGACAGCCAGCCTGCGGTGTCCATCCATGTGCTCCAAGGCGAGCGGGAGATGGCGGCCTACAACAAGACTATAGGCCGCTTTGATCTGGCCGATATTCCGCCTGCGCCGCGCGGCGTGCCGCAGATTGAAGTCACCTTTGACCTTGACGCGAACGGCATCCTGCATGTCTCAGCCAAAGACTTGGGCACGAACAAGGAGCAGTCCATCCGCATCACTGCGTCTTCCGGCCTGAGCGAGGCTGAGATTGAGAAGATGAAGAAGGACGCGGAGCTGCACGCCGAGGAGGACAAGAAGCGCAAAGAGCTGGTTGAGGCCCGCAATCATGCGGATTCGATGATCCACATGGCCGAGAAGAGCCTGAAAGAGCTGGGCGACAAGGTCGACGCGGCGACCAAGGGCAATGTGGAGAACGAGATCAGCAAGGTGAAGAAGGCGATGGAGGGCGAGGACTTGGAGGCGATCAAGGCCGCCACTGAGTCGCTGACTCAGGCTTCCCACAAGCTGGCCGAGCTGATGTATGCGCAGGCTTCGCAGGGCGGCGCGCCCGGTGCTGACGCAGGCGCAGCTGGCGGCAAGAAGGGCAAGGATGATGACGATGTGGTGGATGCGGATTTCGAGGAAGTGAAGTAATTCCCAAGCGCATTCCGTGACACTGCGCAGGCTGGAGCGAGAGGTTTTCTCACTTCAACCTGCGTATTTTTTTATCCACTGCGGATTCAACTCGCAAGTGCAACTTTTTTTGGTTATCCAAAAAGCATAAATTGCATGGAGTTTCAGCTTGCCATGTATTTTTTATATTGTTTTCTCATGGTTAGCAACAGGGTAAAGCTATTGTGCTCCTGTAACTGCCTTTTCTTGCAACCAAAAAAAGTTGCACTTGGAACTTGAATTCACCCACGCTGCTTGATGAGTTTACGCAACGTTGAAGGAGGACTGCATGAGCCTTAGTGAAAACCCAAGTTGTGACCTATAACATCGTTTTTTCGATGCCATAGGCCAATATGAACAAGAACACCTTCAATTCAAATCCATGCGACGTGACAGCATGAATATGCGCTGGAAATTTTTGGGCGATGACGCTGAATGCCGATTC
>NZ_JBLWEM020000073.1:0-14281 GCF_048287365.2 Candidatus Electronema sp. JC
GACACGTTGAGCCAGCAGGACATCAACTGCATCGCGGAAAAAATTAACAACAGGCCACGAAAATCTCTTGGCTTCAACACGCCAAAAAAGCTATTCTTGGAAGCCTGCCAAAAAGTTGCACTTGGAACTTGAATCCACATTCCATTTTGAGAATCAAACACTCCCCTTTTGGGAATCAAAATGGATCCCTTCTATATGGTGAAAGGTATGCTGTCTGTTTCAGACATTGAGGCAGCCGCAGGGGCCTGCCCCTGCGGCACAAAGGTTGCAGGAAAAACATGTTATGCTGCTTTGGCTGTACCACTGCCGCAAGGGCTGGCGGAGGAATTCAGCTTGTCATGCATGACAAGGCCAGCTCCGCCGCCCGTTCGGCGCAGCCCGGCGGGCCGAGCTTCTCCGTGACCTCCGCCAAGCCGCGCAGCGTCTCGCGGCGGTGACTGGCATTATCGAGCAGCAGGCGGAGCGCAGCGGCAAGGTTTTCCGGGCTGACCTGCTCTTGCAGCAGCTCCGGGATCACCTCGCGCCCGGCGATCAGATTGACCAAGGAGAAATGGCGGAGGTGGCGGACGAGCAGGCGGCCCAGCCGGTACGTCCATGGCGAGAACCGGTAGGCGGTGACAGCGGGAACGCCGAGGATGGCCAGCTCCAAGGTCACAGTGCCGGACGCTGCTGCGGCGGCATCGCAGGCGGCCATCAAGGCGTAGCGCTCGTCGCCATCAATGACGCGGATATTGAGCCGATTTTGATATAGAGCAAGGCCGCTTTCTGCAAGCAGCTCCTGCGGGATGGTGGAAGCGCGGGGCAGGAGAAAGAGCCAGTCTCTGCTCTTGTCTTGAGTCGTGAGCAGCTCGGCGGCGGCGAGGAAGTCCGGCAGCAGCGAGCGGATCTCCTTGGCTCGGCTGCCGGGGAGCAGGCCGACCACGCGGCAGTTCGACCCAACATCCAAACCCTGCGCCCGGAAGAACTCGTCGCGGGAAGGGAGGCGTTCCGGTCGCACTGTGTCCTTGAGAGGATGGCCGACAAAGTCCACCGCCACGCCGCGTTCGGCATAAAACTCCTGCTCAAAAGGCAAAATCACCGCCACCCGGTCAGTCAGCCTGCCGATTTTTTTCACCCGTCCGCTGCGCCACGCCCAAACCTGCGGGCTGATGTAGTAAAAAACTGGGATGCCGAGCTGCTTGGCCTTGGCCGCCAGCAGGAGATTGAAGTCCGGGTAGTCAATCAGAATCAGCAGGGCAGGACGATCAAACTGCATCCGCCTGATCAACGCCTTGCGGGCGGCGAGGATATCGCCAAGATGGCTGATCACCTCAGTGATGCCGACCACCGCGATCTTTGAGGCATCGCAGAGCAGCTCCACTCCGGCGGCGGCCAGCTCCCTGCCGCCGATGCCGGAAAAGCGCAGTCCGGGCTGCCGCCTTCGCAGGGCCTCGACCAGCCGTGCCCCGTGCATGTCGCCAGAAGCCTCACCGGCGACTATCATGATCTGACGGCCCGCCATCATCCGCCTTTACAGCAGCCCTTTCAGCCGCTTCATCGAGCAGAAGTCGCCGCACATGGTGCAAACGCCTTTGTCCGCAGGTTCAGAAGATGCACGATAGGCCCGCGCCTTTTCCGGGTCAAGGGCAAGGGCAAACTGGCCCTCCCAGTCCAACGAACCCCGCGCCGCGCTCATCGCATGATCCAAGTCCGCCGCGCCGGGAATGCCTTTGGCCAAATCGCCCGCATGAGCAGCGATCTTGGAAGCGATGATGCCCTCTTTCACGTCGTCAGCCGAAGGCAGGCGCAGGTGTTCTGCTGGCGTGACGTAGCAGAGAAAGTCCGCCCCGTGCATGGCCGCCAGTGCGCCACCAATGGCCGAGGTGATGTGATCATAGCCCGGCGCGATGTCCGTGACCAGCGGGCCGAGGACATAGAAGGGCGCGTGGTGGCAGAGCTTCTTTTGCAGCTTCATGTTCATCTCCACCTCATGCAGGGGCACATGGCCCGGCCCCTCGATCATCACCTGCACGTTGTGCGCCCAGGCCCGCTTGGTCAGCTCGCCGAGCGTGATCAGCTCCTCAATCTGGGGTGCGTCTGTCGAATCCTTGATTGCACCAGGCCGGAGGCCATCGCCAAGGCTGATGCAGACATCGTGCTGCTCGCAAATGTCCAAGAGCCGGTCAAAGTGCTCGTAGAAGGGATTCTCCTGACCAGTCTTCGCCATCCATTCATACAGAATAGCCCCGCCTCGGCTGACGATGCCGCAGAGCCGTTTATTGAGGCGCAGGCTGCTGGCGCATTTCTGGTTCAGGCCAGCATGGATGGTGATGAAGTCAATGCCGTTCTCAGCGTGAATGCGCACGGTCTCAAACCAGTCCTCCACCGTGATCTGCTCGGTGGGCTTGCCAGTGCGGGTGATGGTGTCGTAGATCGGCACGGTGCCGATCATCACCGGCACTTCCGCCACCAGCCGCTTGCGGAAGCCTTCGGTGTCGCCGGAGACGCTCAAGTCCATGATCGCATCGGCCTTGAACTTGAGCGAGAGGCGGGCCTTGTTCATCTCGCCCTCGAAGGAGCAAACATCCTTGGACACGCCCAGGTTGACGTTGATCTTGGTCTTCAAACCCTCGCCGACTCCTGCCGCCTTGAGATTGTGGTGATGTTTGTTGGCCGGAATGGCGATGCGTCCCTGTGCCACTCGCTCCAGCAAAAGCTGTTCAGAAATAACCTCATTGGCCAGCACTTCCCGCATCTGCGGGGTGATGATGCCTTTGCGGGCCGCGTCCATCTGGGTGGTGTATGCTTGTGTCATTTGTTCTCCTGAGGAAAGAAATAGCATGAAAAATGTGCTGCGCTGCCCTTCGGCGCCGCTCAGGGCGCTTATTGCTGCTGCAAGCACCCTGAGCGGAGCCGAAGGGTGCGGCGCAAATCATTCTGCTCCAGCTATGACAGCCTGAATCTCCCTGACCCGCTGCCCAATGTCTTCCGCACCGATGATCTCCGTGACCAGGCAGACGGTCTTTGCGCCATGCGCGAGCACCTGCGGCAGGGTCTCCCGTTTGATGCCGCCAATGGCGACAAAGGGAATATGAATGTTTTTTGCCACGTAGTCGAGGTAATTCAGCCCAACCGGGGCGCAGACATCCTCTTTGGTCTGGGTGCTGAAGATTGGTCCCACGCCGATGTAGTCCGCGCCGTCGCGCACCGCCTGTTCTGCTTGCTCCGGGCTGTGGGTTGAGCAACCAATGAGCAGCCCCGGCGCAATCCGGCGCAGCTCGCTCACCGGCAGATCATCTTGGCCCTGATGTACGCCGTCCGCGCCAACCATCAGGGCAATCTCGGCATAATCATTGATAATGAAGAGCGCGCCCGCGTCTGCGGTGATGCGGCGGATGGTCAGGCATTCCTCGTAGATCGCCTTGATGCTCTTATCCTTCAGCTTTTCCCGGTACTGAATGATCCGCACTCCGGCATCCGTCATCTGCCGGGCCACGTCCGCGTTGCTGCGGCCACGGGAGAACTTCTCGCCTAAGATACCGTAAATGCCCGCAGGCAGTGTGCGTTGGAAGAGCGGCAGGAAACGGGACTCCAGCTCATAGGCCGTAAAGCGAAGCTGCTCCAGCCGCTTGCCCGCCGCGTACTCGCCTTGTGCCTTGAGGATTTCCTCCAGGACACGAGCTGCCTCCTGCACCCGCTTGAAGTTGGCTTGCGCGGTGTCACGCAGACCGCTGCGCTGGTCGCTCAGACTTTGCCCAGAGGTGCTTTTGCCCACGTCATCCGTCGCGTTGCGGGCAGCCAGCAGGCCGCTCTCACGGCCTCGGAAGAGGTCGCGCACCGTATGGCGCAGGCCGCGCAGTTCAGCAGAAAGCTCCTGCTGATTAAAGGCAAAACGGGCGATGTCTTCCAATACCCGCAGGCCCTCGGCGGCCCGGTTGATGTTTGCATCAAGGAGTCTGGATTCGTTCATGGGTGCTGTTTCCATCATGTTTAAGATACGGAGCAAGCAGATCATAGAATGCCGGAAAATGCTGCTGCACTATCTCATCAGTCGCAATCTCGTTGTCCGCATAGTCGAAGCCCGGCGCGACCGCCTCGCTGATCAGGGAATATTCGCCGCCGCAGAGCCGTGACGCTTTCCACCAGCCGCCCGGCACCAGCAGCTGCAAGCTCTCGCCATGCGTAATGTCCGGGCCGAGGATCCGCTCTGACAGGCTGCCCTCCGGGGAGATGAGGAGGTATTTGACAGCCGCGCCGCACTGATGATAATGCAGAATATCTGATCTGTTTCGATGCAGAAATCCGCCGGGGCTTTCCTGCGTGAGCAGGTAGTAGATCGAAGTCAGCAGCTTCCGCTCGCCATATTTACAAGCAAGATGCAGGGCGGATTCGTAGGTCCGGCGGAAATACCCGCCTTCAGTCGGGTGCGGCTCAAGTTGCAGCAGGCGGATGAGTTCAGCGGCGGTCATGGCGCGGGCTGCAAATCAGGCCGGGCGGGCGTTCCGGTTCCGCAGTTCCATCGCTTTCCTGCTGATTTCCTCAAGGGTGCGCTCTTCATCCATCCCTTGTCGCCATTGGGTGTAGTCATCGCCACTGCCGAGCTTCGCTTCGGCCTCCAAACGAATCCGCAGATGCGACTGGTCGTCAAAGGGCCTGTTGCAACAGCAGTTGTCCAAATATATCTTCATTCCATCCCCTTTTTCTGCATTTGAACACCGGCGGCCAGCCCCTGCGTCAACTCACTGCCGCCGCGTCCTGCCATGCTTCCCAAAAAGGATGAGTAACCCAAGCGTGCCGCATCGAGTAACCTTTTTACAAAACATCGAGCGATCCGATCGCTTCGGGATACTCAACCCAAACGCTTCGCATCGGGAAACCCAAGTGCGCCGGGATGAGCATCCCATTCACACCAGCTCCCAGTCCTTGAAAATTGGCTGACAGCCGCTGCGCCGGAGCATGGCCGCCACTTCCTCGACGCTGCGGTTGTCGGTGACGGCGAACTGCACCGGGGCTTCGTCCTGCTTCCTGACCGCATAGCCGCCCACGCCGGTTTTCGAGCCGCAGGAGAAGCGGGTTGCGCCAAGCTGCACCAGCCGGTCGCGGAAGGCGGGGGCCTCGCGGGTGGAAATGGTGATGCCGAGCCGTGGCATAAACAGCCGCCACGCCAGCATGAATTGGACGAACTCTCTGTCAGACATCAGCGCGCGCGGGGCAATCGCACCTGCCGCCTTGGTCATGCGCGGCAGGGAGAGCGAGACTTCCACATCCGGGAACTCCTCCTCCAGCCAGCGGGCGTGCAGCGCGGCCAGCCATGCCTCGCGGCGGGGTTCGCCAAGGCCAAAGAGCGGCCCTAAGTTTAACGCGCGGAAGCCTGCCCGTGCGCCGCGCTCCGGGGTCTGCACACGCCAGACGTAATCCGCTTTCCGTCCTGCCGGATGCACTTCCTGATAGATGGCGCGGTCATAGACCTCTTGATAGACGGTCAGCGAATCGGCTCCAGCCTCGCGCAGTGTGCGGTACTCGGCCTCATCGAGCGGAAAAATCTCCAAGGCGATGGACGAGAAATGCGCCCGCAGCCGATGCACGGCCTCGGCCAGATAGGACAGCGGGGTCTGGGCCGGAGCTTCGCCAGTCAAGACAAGGATATGACGGATGCCGGTGGCGGCGATGGCTGCCGCTTCCTGCTCGATCTCGTCCAGGGTCAGCTTGGTGCGGGGAAAGTCAACGCCCGCATGGAAGCCGCAGTAGGTGCACGAGTTCGCACAGTAATCCGAGATGTACAGCGGCGCATACAGGCTGATCACCCTGCCGAAGTGCTGCAAGGTCAGACGATGCGCTTTCTGGGCCATTGCCTCCAAGTAGGGCAGGGCCGCCGGAGCGAGCAAGTGGAGCAGGTCGCGGCGGTCAAGCTGCTCGTCGCGGGACAACGTGCGCTCCACGTCGGCGGCAGTCACGGCGTGCAGCGCAGCATTGAAATCGAACGTCTCTAAGGCAAGGACAACGTTGAGGAAGGACATGCTCATCCTCGGAGAAAGCCGGTCAGGGGCGAGGAGGCTTCGGCGTATTCTTTCTCACCGGCCAGCTGCGCCAGTCGCGCCAGCCGCCCGGCTTGCACCGCAAGGCCAAAAGCGCGGCCTGCCATGACCGGGTCGGCACTGGTGGCAATGGCGGTGTTGACCAGCACCGCCGCCGCGCCGATCTCCATTGCCTCCGCTGCCTGCGAGGGCTTGCCGATGCCTGCGTCCACAATAACCGGCAGCTTGCTGGTCTCGATCATCCGCCGGATCATTGCCTTCATCTCCAAGCCCCGGTTGCTGCCGATGGGCGAGCCGAGCGGCATCACTGCCGCCGCGCCCGCATCGTGGAGCTGCCTGCTCACGGTCAGGTCTGGGAACATGTAGGGTAAAACGATAAAGCCTTCTTTGGCAAGGAGTTCGGTGGCCCGCAGGGTTTCGGCGTTGTCCGGCAGCAGGTATTTGTTGTCGGTGATCACCTCAATCTTGATGAAGTCGCCGCAGCCTGCCGCACGCGCCAGCCGAGCAATGCGCACCGCTTCCTCGGCGGTGCGCGCGCCGGAGGTGTTGGGCAATATCCGCACCGACGGCGGGATGTAGCGCAGGATATCCTGCTCGCCTGCCTTGGGGTCAACCCGGCGCAAGGCCACTGTGATCAGCTCTGAGCCGCTGGCCGCGAGCATCGGGGCAATCAGGTCGTGCGAGGCGAACTTGCCTGTGCCGGTGAGCAGGCGGTTGGTAAAGCGCACCCCGCCGAGCAGCAGCGCGTCATCTGCCGCGTTGATCGTTGCATCCATTTCAACCTCCTCCTACAAAACTGAGCAGCTCCACCGTGTCTCCTTCGTGGAGCAGGTGTTGTTGCCAGCGGTCTCTTTTAATCAGCTCGAAATTGACTTCGGCAATCACGGCATCCGGCACAAAGCCTTGCTCGATGATCATCTCGCGCAAGGTGAGGGCGGCGGTTGCGGTGAGCTGGCCGTTCAGGGTTATGTGCATGGTGTGTGGTAAGTTTGTAGGGGCAAAAGATTTTTTGCCCCTACCGGACGGACAAACGAAGGGAAGGGGGAAAGGCGCGGCATGGCTTTTCTCACTGTCCCTACGACGGCATGACCCGTATCAGGTTCCAAGGGTTGAGGCCGCAGCCTCTCTCAGCTTCCGCAGAAGCACCCCCCGTGAAACGCAGCTCTGTGTCTAACTGAATTGCGGCGGCGCGTCAAGAGAAATTGCGCGGCAGCGGCTTAACGGAACTCTTGCGGAATTCTCACACAAAGGCGGCGAGCTGCTGTCTATAATGCCTTGACTGCGGGAATTGCCGCCGCAGCCGCCTGAGAATCTTGGACGTGGAGGAGACCTGTCATGCTGCCAGAACGCAACGAGAACACCTTGGAGCGCGCCTTGGAAAAAGCGGCAAAAATCATCTGCACCCTGCAATTCGGCCGCTGCCCAGTGCGCGAGGAGAATTTCCCCGGCTGCCCGTCCGCCTGCCATGAGGATGTGCTGCCGTGGCAGTGCTGGGTGGCTTACCTGCGGGCCACAGTTGCCGCAACCTGAAGAAAAGCCTTTGCAAGTCCGGCGGGCTGCGGTATAGTTTTCGTGCATCCCTTCCTGCGCCCGTAGCTCAGCTGGATAGAGCATCGGACTTCGAATCCGAGGGCCGGGGGTTCGAATCCCTCCGGGCGCACTAAGTAAATTCAATGCGTTAGCGTAACATTTGAGTAATTCTGTTTTTCTTTCGTATTTCCCCTGCCCCCATCCTGCCCCCACTTTTTTGCTCATGGGGAAAAAAACAGCTCCCTGTTTCGCTCATCTCCTCTTCTTCTAAAGAGGGCAGAAAATGACTTCTCCGGTTCAGTATCATTACGGCAAGTTCCCGCCAAAAAATATAGACTGGCTGCGCCTCATCCCGCTGATCGGGCCTGCCAATGCCGCCCTTGCCCGATATGACGGCACCCTTGCCGCCATACCGAACCCTTCCATCCTCTTGGCTCCGCTGACTACGCAGGAGGCTGTTCTTTCCTCAAAGATCGAAGGAACGCAGGCGACAATGGGGGAAGTTCTTGAATTTGAGGCTGAAGGCGGCTCAAACGACCTGCCGCAGCAGAAGAAGGCGGATATTAACGAGGTGCTGAACTACCGGAAGGCGATGCGTCATGCTGAGGGGCTGCTGAACACGCTGCCGCTCTGCCAGAGGGTGATCAAGGAGGCGCACCGGGTGCTGCTGGCCGAGGTGCGCGGGCACAGCGCGGCACGCGGAGAATACCGAAAGGTGCCCAACTGGATAGGGCCGCCCGGCTGCTCCATTGAGGAGGCCCGCTTTGTTCCCATCTCAGCCGAACACCTTCAGGAGGCAATGGGCAGATGGGAGAATTTCATTCATGCGCAAATGCCTGACCGTCTGGCGCAGCTTGCCATTCTTCATGCCGAACTGGAAGCCCTGCATCCTTTCTTGGACGGCAACGGCAGGCTGGGCCGGATGTTCATTCCTCTCTTCCTCCACACTGCAGGTCTCATCCGCGCCCCCATGTTTTACATCAGCGCGTATTTCGAGAGAGAGCGGGCGGAATATTATGCGCGGCTGGCCGCCGTTTCCTCTGATGAGGACTGGACTGGATGGTGCGAGTTTTTCCTGAAAGCGGTCATAGATCAGGCGGAAGAAAACCAGCGCAAGGCGGCCAGCATCCTCAAGCTGTATGAGGATAAAAAACGCCAGCTTGTTGACTTGACGCATTCGCAGTATGCCATTCATGCCTTGGATTTCTTCTTTTCCCGCCCGGTGTTCAACGCGACGGAATTCACTTCAGCCAAAGACATTCCGGCGGCAACTGCAAAGCGGATTCTCGTTCTGCTGCGTGACAGCGGCATGTTGAAAACTGTCCGGGAAGCCAAGGGCAGCCGTCCGGCAGTGTATGCTTTCTTGGAGCTGATTGATGTTGCCGAAGGCAGGGTTTCGCGCTGATCTATTTTTGCGGCTCAAAAATCGCCTTTTGTGAGCCGCAAACTGCGTTGTGGTTAATTGGTGAGCCACAAACTGGATTGCCTCCTTGCCCCTGCTGCATCTTTGGCACGGCTTCATTGAATCGCCGATTGAGCCGATGACCTTAATGCTGAGTCTGGCGCAGACAGCGGTGTGAACGCCTACCGGGTGGAAGATGAAAGGAACTGGTACTATTCTATCTATTCAGAATAGATATTCTTTAATACTTCCTATTTAATACTTCTCCTTTTCCTTCCTGTATTATATATCTAATCCGTTTTGTTGGAAAAATATACAATATTTTATTGTCATTATCAGTTAATGTGATTATATTATTACGTATATTTATATTTGTTGCTTCATATCCTGTCTCGCCTAAATCTTTCGTCCTTACTTTGAATTTATTTTGTGTTTTTTGTTTTTCATCTCTTGAGCTTACGATATAAGTTATCGAATCTTTTGCTTCATCTGTTGAAAAAACGGCAATTATCTCATTGCTGTCTCCGACGAACATGATAAGATCGTTGCATATATCTATATCTGATGCCTCAATTACAAACGAATCGCTATCGGTAACAACTTTGAACTTATCCATTTTTTCTCCTTTTATCTTGCATGAAATCTACACGTTGCTCCGCTTCCAGAGCCGCCTGAAAGTTCCGCCAGCAAAATAAACCGTTCCAGAGCAGCAGGCAAGGCTTTTCCGCTCTTCTCACGGCCTGCCAGCAGCCCCTTTCAAGCCTTATCCTGCGCCTTGATGAGCCGGTCAAGCGCATCATCATGACCGCCGCCGTCCGCTTCAGCGTGATCTCTCTTTTTGCTCTGCGGCTTCACCCTGAAAACGACTGACCGCGCCTCTCAACCAAACTTCACAAGCCCGATTTCCTGCCGATTTCCACCTGTAGAGAAGGCAAGGACAGGCCGCCAGCACGTTGCGCGGGCGCAGATGTATTTTCGGACAATGTAAAGGAGGCGACGCAAGCAAGGCTATCATCCGGCATCTGTTGCCGCGTCTTTCGATTAAAACGCCATAAATGGCCTGAGATTCGATTTCAGCAGCCAAACATCAAACCCTACAGGCCGCTTGCTGATCGTTGAAAAATGGGCCTGAAAGATGCCTTCTCGAACGTTCTATATATACAGTGTGAAGCATGGCCTTTTTTATAGTGGGTAAAGCTCCAATCGCAAGCCCGCCAGATGCCTGAACCCGTGCCTGTGGCTGTTTTGGGCTATCTGGCTGTTGATCAACGCTGACATGGCTGCGCCCTGCTTGTCCATGCGCTGGATGAGCAGGCAAAGGCGTTTTACCTTGGGCGCAGCTTCATTGAATCGCTGATTGAGCCGATGACCTTAATGCTGAATCTGGCGCAGACAGCGGCATGAATGCTGCCGGGTGGATGGGAAAAGGAAGCTGCGGCAATCGAAAGGCGAATTTTACTGCGCATTATTCATGGCACTTACTTCATCAGGAGGCCCGATTATGGGAATAGTGAGAAGATCAGAAACAAAATCGAACAAAGGAGGGTATAGCTTGTTAAATTTATCAAGATCAACTTTGCCTGTGTGTACAAGGCCGCTTCGTATCCTGTAGCATTCTGTTAAGTATTTAGCTGCGCTCATTTTTGCATACATACGTTTTCCCAATCTTTCTTCAACAAGCCTTCTGCCAGCTTGCCCGATTGATTCTTTTTTAAGCTGATCAAGGCTTGATTTCATTGATTCTCTGTCTTCATTTGAGAGTGAGCTGCAATCTTTAGTTAGCTTAATCAGCATTTCAACATGAGCATGAGCTTCATCAGAACGAGGTTTATTTTCAATCAATGTCTCGATAGCCATTATCAATGTTAAGAATTGAATATTTATATTCCGTTGAAACAGTGCTGTATTGAATAATACATAAGAAAGCAATTCTTTGTCTGTCAAGTGCCTTGTTAAGCTGCGATACAACTTGAACTTATCTATAAATTTATCAACATGTAAAAAAGCCAACAACATCGCTTTTGCCGCGATTGGAATAGCAATAGGTGCAGACTCATATATACATAACTCGTTTTCACAAGCCTGGAAACCAACCTTTTCTCCTAATTCATCTTTGTAATAATTATTTGATACTCTGTGTATTGTAGGTAAAGATAAAAATCCAGCAGGTATGCGATATCTTGCAAATGCCACTATCAAAATTTGCCTTATTCTTTCCCAGCTATTCTCTGCTTCATCAAAAGATTTGTATCCATTTCCAACTATCGCTACATTCTGACTTCCTCCGATCTCAGTTTTCCCGATGCTAAGTATAACTTGACAAGATTCGTCTTTAAGCGGCAGTTGCACTTTCAGGTTTTCTTTTACAAGGAATCCATGCTCTTTTTTCCCATCTGCAAAAATACAGAATGACCCATCCATTGCATCAGCAATATACGTTGGAAAGGAAATGTAGAATGAATATGCCATGTTCTTGTCAAGAGATTTTTTTATCCCAGCCAGCCCCGCTTTCACCTGCCAGTTCAGCCAGCAGAATAAACCGTTCCAGAGCAGCAGGCAAGGGTTTTCCATGCTCTTCCGTCACGGCCTGCCAGCAGCCTTGCCGGGCTGAATCTTGCTCAGATTCGCTTGACTCACACGCAACAAAACCCACAAAACTTGCTGACCGGGGTTCTGTTGGTTCTGTTGCGTCATGCTTCGCTTGCTTCAACAGGATGATTGCGGCTGCTCACTTCCGCCGCTCCGCCTTGATCTCCTGCCACCGTCGCCAAGCGTCCGGGGTGTGTTCCCGCGTGACTCTCGAATCAATGGCCCAATCCTGCGCCCTCAATTCAAGCAGCGTGTCCAGCAGCGGCTGGCCATCTGCCCAATGCCGGTATTCCGGTTCGCAGTCAGATGGAAACCTTGGAATGCCAAGGCTGTCGAGATAGGGCTTTTTCATGCTCCTTGCGCTGATCAGAGCCGCATCCATCTTTCTGAAGCTGGCGACGCGCTCCGCTTCCTCCTGCGTCATTCGCTCAAACCCCAAGGCCCATTCAATCCAATCAATGCGAGCCTCTGCCGCACGTCTGGCCATTGCCGGAGTCAAGCCTGCTGCAATGGCTTCCCTCTCCTGATCGGACGGGGGAACACCTTGTAGCGGCTGTAGCGGCAAAACACTCGACACTGAAACAGAGGCTGTTTCGGGTGCGGAAGGCTTCGCCTCTGCCGCCATAGAGGGGCTGGAAATGGTGCCAAGGCTCGTTTCCGTCCCTTGCTCCATCGCCTTCAAATGCGCAAGCAGCGCGTCCTTGTGCTCCTTGATCAGCGGGGCAAGGCAGGCCACCTGCTCCCGCCCGCCCTTGGCCTTGAGCGTTCCTGCCGCGCTGATGCTGAACGATACGCCCGCCTGATCAGCCAGCGCAAGCACAGCCGCCGGGTTCAAAACTCCACCTCCACAGTCTCATCCGGGAGGGATATATACCCATTTTCCCCTATAGGAAGAGCTGAACCATCCTTCACACCCTTCACTTCCTGCATTATCAATGGGTTAATCCTACATTGACCCTTCACTGACTCTTCACCCAATCCTTCACCGCCGCTGGTTTGCAGGATTTCCAGCCACGATTTTTCAAACTCAGCACGGAAGCGCAGACCGCAAACGAAGGTGCCGTTATTTCTTCGCTGCTTCTCTACCTGCGCTCCCTGCGTCTGCGCTGCGTCAAGCAGCGATTCGCTGAACCGCCGGGAAGAAAGGCTTTCTCTGCCATTCTCCCGGCACCATCGCAAGTAATTTGGATACAGGCGTTCATTGGCGTATTCAAAAAGAATCTCGCCTTGATTCCCCCGAAATTCTTTCTTGTCTCCAACTTGCACGACTGCGCCGGGTTCAGGCCGCAGCGTGTCCAGCATCCATTCCATCAGGGGATTGTTGAACATGGCCGCGTCAAGATTGGCCAGCCGCACCCGCTCCGGCATGGTTTTGAAAACAGCCGTGACCTCTTCGCGGGAGAGCCGCAAGGCCCAATTGATGATGCCCGCCGCCTCAGCATGGAGAATCGTTTCCTCGCCGCCGCGTGTGCTCCATTCGGCCCGCTCTTCTTTCGTTATCCGCCGGGTGAACTCCACCGTCATGCGCCTGCGCTCAATGCCGCTGGTGTAGTCCGTGGTGGCCAGCCGCTCGTTGCTCATCATCAGAGTTTGCCCATCATAGATGAACGAGCCTTCCTGCTGCTGGTTCTTGCGCTCCAAGCGGAGCGGGTCTTGCCCGGTCATCGCCTTCAGCACGCTGACCGCGCCGCCGTATTTGTCCGCCTCTTCAATCGCAACCAGCCGCCTGCCGTAAATGCCTGCGGTCTCAAAGCGGTTTGATTCCAGCTCCTTCAGCTTGGTGGTTATGGCGTTGTCCTTGCCGACCAAGACAAAGGCCAACCTGCCCAGCGTGCTTTTGCCTGACCCGGCAGGGCCGATCAGATGCAGGAACACCTGCAAGTCCGGGCGGCCTGTCAGCAAGGCGTTGAACCACGCCTGAATCAGCCGCACTGAATCCGCGTCCCCGTCCAGCGCAGTTTTGAGCCATTTTATGAACTCCGGGCATTCAGCCTCTGCCGAGTATTCGTAAGGCAAAACCCATGTATGCGCGTTCTCCGGCGTGACCGGCAGCAGCTCTTTGGTCTTATGGAGCAGCAGGCCATTTTTGAAAGGGATACTGCCGGGCAATGGCGCGGGCAATAGATTTCGCCCGCAGCTCTGCAACACCTTTTTCACCCCGGTCTGATAGTTGCTGCTGAAGCCAAGGAAGCCGCAGCCAGCATAGAGCAGGGCAGTCAAGATGCGGTCGAAATCCATAGCCCCGCATTTCCGCCAGCAGCTTCCGTCAAACTGATGCCAGCACAGACCGCTGTCACTGAACGCATACTGCCCTTGCAGAGATGCGGAAAGCAATGCCGCCGCTACAGACTCCTGAACAAGATCATGCTTGCCTTTGTCATCCTCGGCAACCAGAACATCCTGAAAATGAAGGATGTTTTCTTGCCGTGAAGGATCAGTGAAGGGGTAAGTTGCTGATAATGAAGGAAGTGAAGGGTGTGAAGGGTTGAAACTGTTCCTTACGCGAGAAAGGGAGCATATATCCCTGTCCAGCTCACTCAGCACCACGGCATTGTTTGCGGCCTTGAGTTCCTGCCGCACCCGCATGAAACGCGCTTTGTCCGCTGTCCGCAGCTTGGCCAGCATCTTCAGCGCATCCGCTGCAAACGGTGCGCCGCAGTCAGCCTTTGTCCGCTCCACAAGTTCAGCCGCAGCAGCCTCAAAATCAACCGGTTCCTCTGCGCTGAAGCGGCTGAAGGTGTACTGA
>NZ_JBLWEM020000074.1:0-4960 GCF_048287365.2 Candidatus Electronema sp. JC
CCGCCATATTCTCCTGATTTGAACCCCATAGAGCATAAATGGGCGCAAGCAAAGGCACTCAGAAGAAAACTTGGCTGTTCGACAGATGAGATTTTTCAGCAGCCATGTTTATAGTCAATTTATTGTGCTACGGCTATAACGTTTGCTTCACACGATTGTGAAGAGAGGCAGTCGGCTTTAGTTGAGGTCTGGAATTGGTAGATACGGCTGGTAGTATTTGGTTCGCACTGGCATGGAAATGTGGTAGTTCGCGTCACTTCCGTGCTGAGCCCTTTTGTATAACTCTCCGAATGGGCGAATGCTGTGGTCGTCTCAATACTTGGTCCGAGACCCATGAAGGCTCCGGAGAGCGATGTTGCTACAGATTGACTCCATTCCTCAGCAGTTGTCCATTCTTCTGACCGTGTCGCACCGTACGAGACCTCGTGATCTATACTTCCTCCTTGGCATCCAGATCCGATCCCGACCTGTTGCCATTTTGCCGTGGTTGTGGAACTTGGAAGTTCGAGGTTTTTTAATGCGCCTTGGTAGCAGAATTTCCTCGCGTCATCGTGCGGATTACGTCCGAACGTGTTGTTATCACATTTGAGCGCAGCGCCATGCTCGTCATCATATACGCTCATCATTCTGTTAATCCAACGATCTTCAGACCCATACTTGAAGACAAACATAGAGGAGGATGTCGCAAGGTCATAACAGGAGCTGAACTGTGAAGCGCAGTATTCCAGTTCACCGGCGACGTACTTGACCTGATCAAGCTTGGGGCCAAGGTAGCATTTTTTCGTCACACCGGGAGCAGGATCTACTTCACTCAGCGCCGCCGTAGAGCATTTCTGCACACCGCTTCCGTCTATTATGTCGTATGTCCATTTAGTCCCTGCGCCGTAGCGAATCCATCTCAGTTGGTTCTCTGGTGTGTGCTTTGGCACGTACTTATTTGCATTCGCGACGAATTGCCAACTGGAATCGGGCAAATCTTCAATGCTTTTCAGGTTGCCGGTCATTATTTGGCAGCTTTTTTTCTTTCCAGGCGCTGGGTCTCCGTTAACATCGTTATTGCAAGGCCAACTGTCGCGTCCTTTAAAGAATTTGAAGCTGTATTTTCCCTCCGCCCCATACCTTAGTGAGATTAACTTGCCCCTTAATGGCGGCGGGACAACGCAGACGTTTCCCTCCTGCGCGCAAGAGGCCCACTTTTGCTGGGCATGGGCAGCATGTGTTTCATGTACCATCACGCCCATGACAAATAAAAATACTATAGATTTTTTTCATGACTTGACTCCTGTTTTGTGCTTAAAGCAAGCGTCGTTTAATGACGTTTAGATATTCAATATCTAAACTTATGCCTCTATTCACCGTAGGCCATGAACATTAATGGCCTCATAATTTGATTCTATGTAAATTTTATATTTCTTGTCAAGGCGAAAAGTTGTTTTTCAGCAATATAGTAAAAATCTCATAAATTATTTCCCCTTATAAACATGTCGGCCACACAGGATTCTTGATTTGACAAACTGCCATGAATGTGCACGTGGCTGGCGGTTTCAGCCCGGCACGGTTGGCGGCAGACGGAAGCCCATGCCGGTCAAGGTGCCGATGCGTTTTGAGCTGAACTGAAGCGGCGCTTTCAATCACGCCCCTGCCTTTTCCGCACGGGCGGAAGCATTTATTTGCTTTTCTCCGGCAGCGATGATAAGATGGTTGTTTTTGCTGAAGCAGAATGCTCTGCCCATGAAAAACATGCCTCCAGCCGGAGGCCGAACCTATTGTCTTTCTTCTTGTTCACATCGGCTGCCGTACTGCGCCGAGGCGTTGCAAGTCCTTTCACAGCTTCGCATTATGCACAGCGAAACCATCATAATTCTTGATTTCGGCTCCCAGACCACCCAGCTCATCGCCCGCCGCATCCGCGAGCAGAAGGTCTATTCGGAGATTCACCCTTACACTCTGCCGCTGGCTAAGCTGAAGGAGCTGCAGCCTGCGGGCATCATCCTTTCCGGCGGCCCGGCCTCAGTCTATGACGAGGACGCGCCGCTCTCCGATCCCGGCCTCTTTGAGCTGGGCGTGCCGGTGCTGGGCATCTGCTACGGCGCGCAGCTGATGACGCAGCAGCTTGGTGGGCGCGTGGAGAAGGCGGAGCACCGGGAGTTCGGCAAGTCCGAGCTGCTGATCAGCGACGCTTCCGGCCTTTTCAGCGGCTTGGAGACCGCGCCTGCGCATCATCAGGTCTGGATGAGCCACGGCGACCGGGTGGAGGAGCCTGCGCCCGGCTTCATCGCCACCGCAACCAGCGCACATTCGCCCTATGCGGCCCTGAGCCATCAGGACAAGCCCTTCGCCGCCGTGCAGTTTCACCCGGAGGTGGCCCACACCTTGATCGGCACAGACGTGCTGCGCAACTTCATCTTCGGCATCTGCGGCTGCGATGCCTCGTGGACCATGCAGTCCTTCATTGAGTCCACCGTGACGGCGGTGCGGGAAAAGGTCGGCGGCGACCGGGTGATCTGCGCCCTTTCCGGCGGCGTTGATTCAACCGTGGTCGCGGCGATGATTCACCGGGCTGTTGGCAGCCAATTGACCTGCATCCACGTCAACAACGGCCTGATGCGGACGAACGAGAGCGAGAGTGTGCTGCGCTTCTTCCGCGAGCGCACCGACTTGCAGGTGATTGACATTGATGCTGAAGCCTATTTCTTGGAGCGGCTGAAGGGCATTGCCGACCCGGAGGAGAAGCGCAAGCGCATCGGCTATGGCTTTATTGAGATTTTCGAGCAGGAAGCCAAAAAGCTAGGGCAGGTGAAATATCTCGCCCAAGGCACCCTTTATCCCGATGTGATCGAGTCGGTCGTCTTTCGCGGCAAGGCCCCGATCAAATCACACCACAACGTTGGCGGCCTGCCGGAGCGAATGCATCTCGCCCTGATTGAGCCGCTGCGCGAGCTGTTCAAGGACGAGGTGCGCGAGCTGGGCCTTGAGCTGGGCCTGCCGGAAGAGGCGATTTTCCGCCAGCCCTTCCCTGGCCCCGGTCTCGGCATCCGCATCATGGGCGAGGTGACAGGCGAGCGGCTGCGCATTCTCCGCCAGGCCGACGTGATCGTGCTGGAGGAAATGAAGCGTTCCGGCTGGTACCGCAAGGTCTGGCAGTCTTTCGCTGTCCTGCTGCCGATTCAGACGGTCGGCGTGATGGGCGACGGCCGCACCTACGAGCACGTCATCGCCCTGCGCTCGGTGGACAGCCGCGACGCGATGACCGCTGACTGGTCGCAATTGCCCTACGACCTGCTGGGCCGGATTTCCACCCGCATCATCAATGAGGTGCGGGGTGTCAACCGGGTGGTCTACGACATATCCTCCAAGCCGCCCGCCACCATCGAGTGGGAATAAAAGTAGCTTGCTGCCGGGAGAGGGGCATCCTTCTCCCGGTGTTTCATATTTTTGTTCATCAGCAACAGTTCATTCACTTTAATCCTCAAATATTATCATGTTGAAAACAGGAATCTACGTAGATGCTGAAAATATCAAAATGAGCGGCGGCTACGGAATGCGCTACGATGTTTTGGTTGATATCGCCAACACGCCCAATTCCACTTTGGTGCGGGCCAACTGCTATCTGGCCGAAGACCGCGAACGCACCAGCAAAGAGCCGGACTACCGGCAGAAGGTTTATTTTTATCACAACATCCTGCGCCAGTGCGGCTTCAAGATTATCAAGAAATTTGTGCGCCGCTACGAGGACGAGGACGGCAATGTGACCACCAAGGCCAACGCCGACATGGACTTGGCCATTGACGCGCTGCTCCAGGCCCGCAACTTGGACCGGGTCATCCTCCTCACCGGCGACGGCGACTTCATCCGCCTTGTCACTGCCTTGCAGAACATGGGCTGCCGGGTGGACGTGATCGGCTTCAACAACGTCAGCCGCGAGCTGCGCGAATCGGCGGACTCCTTCCTGTCAGGCTTCCTCATCCCCGGCCTGCTGCCTTTCCAGCCTGACGAAACCCAGCACGACCAGCCCGGCGAATGGCAGCGCGGCACTGTAGCCAACTTCAACGCTGACCGGGGCTTCGGCTTCTTCCGCTTCTTCAGGATGCACGATCAGCACAGCCTCAAGCCGGAGACGGTCTTCTTTCATCTCTCCAAATCCACTTTGGAAGGCGACTACTATTTCCAAGACCCAACCCGGATTTTCGAGTTCCGCATTGTTGAAAATCCCAACAATGAGGGCCGCTCCGAGGCGTGGGACATCCGACTGGTGCGCGAGAACTGAGTGCCGCCCGCCGCAGGCGGCGTGTCCGCGCCGTCTGCGATGTCCCGGAGACAGGAATATGCCCCGTCAGTCCGTTCTCATCCGTCGCCTTGTCTGCTGCGCTGCCGCCGGATTCTTCGCCTTCATCTGCTGGATCATCTGGCTGGCCGATACAGGCCGGAGCAGCATCTTTTTTGATCTGGTCAAAATGCTGCCGCATGGCGACAAGCTCGGCCATTTCTGCCTCTTTGGCCTGCTCACGCTCGGCAGCAATGCCGCCTTGCAGTTCAGAAAAGCGCGTCTTGGCTGGATAGCCGTCCCTCTCGGCAGCCTGCTGGTGTTCTGCTTTGTCCTGCTGGAGGAATTCAGCCAGCATTTCGTTCCGGGTCGGACCTTGGATCTGCTCGACCTGCTCGCCGACAGCGCGGGCATAGCCTTGTTCACGTGGCTCTCCTTCCGCTTGGAGCGGAGAATCCGGGCAAGAAATTCTGCCGCCCCTTCCCATCTCCCTGTTTCGCCTTGACAGCTGTTTTCCGGGCTTATATAGTCCTACTTGCCTTTCAATAATGAAGTAGCTGACTCTGCGCGCGGGCAAGCCGGGCGTTCACAACCACTTTAAGGAAGAACCTATGAGCAAAATCAAAGGCGCGAAGGCCATAGTGCAATGTTTGGTGGAGGAAGGGGTTGACACCATATTCGGCTTTCCGGGCGGCG
>NZ_JBLWEM020000075.1:0-7023 GCF_048287365.2 Candidatus Electronema sp. JC
TTCCGCCATATTCTCCTGATTTGAACCCCATAGAGCATAAATGGGCGCAAGCAAAGGCACTCAGAAGAAAACTTGGCTGTTCGACAGATGAGATTTTTCAGCAGCCATGTTTATAGTCAATTTATTGTGCTACGGCTATAATACACGCGGCGAGCTGGACAAGGCGGAGGAGATGTACAGGAAAGCACTTGCGCTTTTTGAAGCCTTGGCCAGCAAGCAAGGCATGGCGCAGACTTACGGCAATCTGGGCAATGTGGCATATACACGCGGCGAGCTGGATAAGGCGGAGGAGATGTACCGGAAGAGCCTTGAGATCAGCGAGGCATTGGGACTGAAGGAAGCAACGGCGAACCAGTATGGCAATCTGGGCGTTGTGTATAAGAAACGCGGCAATCTTGCTCAGGCGGAAGCAGCTTGGAAGAAGAGCCTGAGCCTGTATCAGGAGATGGGAGCGATGCAGCATTCAGGTGCCAAGAATGTGCAGCGGTGGCGGGATGAACTGGCCCAGAAGCGAGTACAGTAAGCCGGGCAGGCAACTTACTTCAAAGTAACAGAAAGCTGTCTGCCCACAGCAGCGGCGAAGCGTTCCAGCGTGGACAGGCGGATGTCCCGCGCATGGTTCTCCATTCTGGAAATGGCGGATTTGGTTGTCTTCAGCCGCGCCGCAACGTCTTCTTGAGTAAGACCGGCTTCGCTGCGGGCCTGTTTCAGCAGGACACCCAGTTTGAAGGCTGCATACTCTTTGTCGAAGTCTTTAAATTCATCCGGGTGCTGCTGGGCGCAATTTTTAATGAACTGCTTCAGGTCGCTCATGTTTGCTTGCCTCTCAGATATTCCTTTTTGCGCTGTTCCGCCAGCAGAATTTCCTTTTTTGGTGTCTTCTGCGTTTTCTTGGCAAAAGCATGGTTCAGAACAACAAGCTCCGCGCCATTAAGAAAGCCGAGCAGCCGGAAGGCGTTGTTGCCAGACTGAATCCTCACCTCCCAGAGATTGTCGCATCCTTTGAATTTTTTGAAATACTCGTCTGGAATGACAGGCAGCTCCTCCACCAGTGACAGAACAAAGGCAGCTTTCTTCTTCTGCTGCGGTGTCAGCGTGTTCAGGAACTCTTCCACAGGCGACTTGCCTGACTGATTTCGGAAAAATAGTATGCGCCGCATGAAGCAATGGTAGCAAAAACGTGAACATTTTTCAAGCATCTCTTTCTTGACAAGCTGCCCGGCGCGTTTTATGATTGCCGCGTAATCTTTTTTTGCGCAGTTATCACAAACAGATACTACAACAGAAGGACAACTGTGAGCCGTATGGACATCTTGAAGATACAGGCGCAGGACTGATGCGCATCCTCAAGCTCCGCCTGCGCAACCTCAATTCGCTGGTCGGCGGGTGGGAGATCGACTTCACCCACCCGGCCTTTGCCGACGGCATCTTCGCCATCACCGGCCCCACCGGCGCAGGCAAGACCACCATCCTTGACGCGCTCTGCCTTGCGCTCTATGGACGCACGCCGCGTCTAGACAAAGTGACCAAGCGCGGCAACGAGATCATGTCCCGCCAAAGCGGCGAGTGCTCTGCCGAGGTCGAGTTCTCGGTCGGCAAGGAAGCCCGCCGCTGCTCATGGAGCCAAGGCCGTAGCCGGAAAAAGGCAGACGGCGAGCTGCAACAGCCCAAGCGCGAGATCTCGCTACTCAACGGTGAGATTCTGGCCAGCAGCGTCGGCAGCGTGGAACAGCTGGTCGAGGAATGCACGGGCATGGATTTCGACCGCTTCACTCGCTCCATGCTGCTGGCGCAGGGCGGGTTCGCCGCCTTTCTCCAAGCCTCGCCGGACGAGCGTTCCCCGATCTTGGAGCAGATCACCGGCAGCACCATCTACAGCGAGATTTCCATCCGCACACACGAACGCTGGAAGCGCGAGAACGACCGCCAGAAGCAGCTGGAGGAGCAGGCGGCAGCTTTCCGGCTTCTCAGCATGGAGGAGGAGGAGACCCTGCGGCAGAACTTGGACCGGCTGCGCAGCGAGGTGCGCGTTCAGGGCGACAGGCTGACGCAGCTTGATGCCGCCCTCAAATGGCTGAAGCGGCTGGCAGCTTTGCGCCAGGAGCTGGCAGCGATCAGCAAGGAGCAAACCGGGCTGGCAGCGGCGCAGGAGCAGTTTGCCGCCAGCGGGCAGCGGCTGCGCTTGGACGGGCTGGCCCTGCTTTTGGCTGGTGAGCACGCCGCTTTGGCCGCGCTGCGCAAGCAGCAGGCGGATGACCTCAGCGCGGCGGCGGCCTTGCGCCGCAGCCTGCCGGAGCTGGAAGCTGCGCTCAAGGCGGCGGACGCGCAGGTGGTCAGCAGCGGCACCGCACTGGCAGCGGCCAAAGCTGCGCAGGAGCAGGGCCGCGTCCTCATCGCCGCAGCGCGCGAGCTGGATTTCCGCTTGCAGGAGAAGCGGGCCGCGCTGCGCAAGCAGGAGGACGCCTGCGTCAATCTGCGGCAGAAGAACGATGAGGCTCTCAAGGAAAGTCAGCAGATAGAGCAGAGCTTGGCCCGTGTGCAAGCTGGCCAGCAAGAGAGCGCGGCGTATCTGACGGAACATGCGGCGGACGAGCGGCTGCTTGCGGACTTGACCGGCCTCTGCCAGCGGCTGAAGCAGCTGGCGGAGCTGGCCAAGCGGCATGAGGCAATCCGGCTGGCCGCAGCGCAGACCGAGAAAGCGGCTGTCGAGGCAGCGGAGTTCTGGCAGAGCACAGCCGGGGCGCGGCGCAGGGCCGATGAGCAATTTGCCGAAGTGCAAGCCGCGCGGGCGGCAGCGGAAAGCGGGCTGGCCCAGCTCCTGCAAGGCCGCAAGCCGGATGAGCTGCGGGACGAGCAGGCCGCCTTGATCAAGCTGACCGAGCTGCTGGCGCAAGCAGATGCGCTGGCCAAGGAGCGGGCTGATCTGCATGAGCAGCAGACGACGAACGCAGCAGCCAAACGAGGGCTGGCCGAGACCCTGCACGCCCTGCGCCAGCAGCGCGACGCGGCCCGGCAGGAGGAGGAAGTCCGACGGATTGAAGCGGACTTTGCCAAGCGGGTGCTCAGTCTGGACGAGCAGCGGGCGCGGCTTGAGGCCGGGCAGCCCTGCCCGCTTTGCGGCTCGCCGGAGCATCCTTACGCGCAGGGCGGCCTGCCGCTGCTGCATGAGGCCGAGCTGACTGCGCAGGCAGCGGCGGTGGCTTTGCGCCAGGCTGAAGCGGAGCTGGCCAAGGCCGGGCAGGAGGAAGTCCGCTTGGAGCAGAAGGCGCAGCATCTCGCCGAGCGGCTGGCTGAGAAGAACACCGCAGCGCAGGCGCTTCAGCAGCAGGCAGCGGGCTGCTGCGCCGGGCTGGATCTTGCGCCGGAGCAGGCGGAGATAGAGCGGCGGCTGGCTGCGAACCGCGAGACCGTGCAGGCCGCTGAGGCATTGACTGATAAAATCAGCCAGCTGGGCAGGACGCTGGAGCAGCTACAGGCGGCCTGCGTTCAAGCTGCTCAGGCTGAAAGCAACGCGGCTGCGGCGCGGGACAAAGCGGAGGAGGCGCGGCAGCGGCTGACTGATGAGGAGCGCGGCCTCGCGGACGATGTGGCCACCAAACTGCGGGCAGCGCAGACAGAGCTGACTCTATATTACGGCTGCGCTGCGCTCTCGCTGCATGAGATTGACCAAACCGCCGCCGCGCTGACTGTCCGCCGTGATACATGGCAGCGGCAGCAGCAGCAGCACGTGGCGGCGGAGCAGAAGATTACCGCGCTTGCTGCTGACTTGAAGGTGCTGCGGGCGGGCATCGAGCAGCGGCACAAGCAGCTAGAGCAGGAGGAGCCGCTCCTGCAAGCCGGGCGGCAGGAGGAGGCGCGGCTGGCCGCCGAACGGGCTGCGCTCTTTGCCGACAAGCAGCCTGAGGCGGAGGAGCAGCGGCTGGCGGATGCGGTCAAAGCGGCGGAGCAGGCGGTCTCGCAAGCGCAGACGGCGCAGCAGCGGCAGGCGCAGCAGTTGCATCAGCAGCGCGTCCTGAGCAGCAGCCGGGAGCGTGCCGCTGCCGACAGAATGCCTGAGCTGGCGCGGCAGGAGGCGGCTTTTGCCGAACGGCTGCGGGCGGGCGGCTTTGCCGATGAGGCGGCTTGGCAGGCGGCGCACCTTGCGGAGGCGGAGCGGGCGGCCTTGCGCAGGCAGGCCGAAGAGCTGCGCGACCGCCGGACGCAGCTTGATGAGCGGCACCGCGACCGCGAAGCCCGCTTGGCCGAGGAGGAGCAATTGGCCCTCACCGACTTGGATCAGGCGCGGCTGGAGGCGGAGCAGGCTGGCCTGACGCTCGCCAGCCGCCGGACAGCCGAGCAGATCGGCTCGCTGACCCAGCGGCTCACTGACAACCAGGAGCGGCGCGGCCAGCAGAGCGGCCTCCTTCTTGAGCTGGCCGTGCAGAAAACAGAATGCCTGCGCTGGAAAAGCCTGCACGACCTGATCGGCTCGGCGGACGGCAAGAAGTACCGCAACTTCGCCCAAGGACTGACCTTCGAGCAGATGGTGCTGCACTCCAACCGCGAGCTGGCCCGCATCCACAACCGCTACCTGCTCCTCCGCGACCCGCAGCAGCCGCTGGAGCTGAGCGTGGCGGACTTCGAGCAGGCGGGCGAAGTCCGCTCGGTCAAGAACCTTTCCGGCGGCGAGAGCTTCATGGTCAGCCTCGCTCTGGCCCTCGGTCTGTCGAGCATGGTCGGCGGCAAGGTGGAGTCGCTCTTTCTCGATGAGGGCTTCGGCACCTTGGACGACGACGCGCTGGATGCCGCCTTGGCTCGGCTCGCCGAGCTGCGCGGCGAAGGGCGGCTGATCGGCGTGATCTCGCACGTGGCCGCGCTCAAGGAGCGGATCGCCTGCCAGATCGAGGCTATGCCCGGCAGCGGCGGACGGAGCCTGCTCAAAGGGCCAGGCGTGCGGCGGCTGTAGCAGGCTGCCCGGAACTTCTCTCTTGACAAGCGAGACCTGCCGAAATAAAGTCGACGCAACGGGCAGCATCCCTCTTGAGCGTTGCCAGCTGATTGTTTATCCTTCGAGAAATCATAATATTCACATATACGCAGGGGAGAGGCGATGACAGCACTGCAATCTGTCGGCATGATCGGCGGCGGCCAGATGGGCGAAGCCCTGATCAAGGGCCTGACCGCATCCGGCTTGGCCGAGGCGGCCAGCATCATCGTGGCCGAGCCGTCCGCGCCGCGCCGGGAATATTTGGAGAAGACCTATCAGGTTAGAACCACGGACTCCGCCGCCGAGCTGGCCGGAGCAGCCCAAATCATCATTCTTGCGGTCAAGCCGCAGATCATGGAGCCGGTGCTTCAGCTCTACCGCGAGCACCTTGGGCCGGGGCATCTGCTCATCTCCATCGCTGCGGGCGTGACTATTGCCCAGATGGAACGCGGCCTTGGCAGCAGCACGATGCGCATCATCCGGGTGATGCCCAACACGCCCGCGCTGGTGCTGGCCGGAGCATCGGCGATGAGCGGCAACAAAAACGCCAGCCGCGAGGACATGGCCCTCTGCGGCCAGATCTTCTCGGCAGTCGGCACCTGCGTGGAGGTCGCGGAGAACCTGCTGGATGCCGTCACCGGCCTAAGCGGCTCCGGGCCAGGCTACGTCTTCACTTTCTTAGAGGCGCTGATTGACGGCGGGGTGCTGGCGGGAATTCCTCGTCCTTTGGCCGAGCAGCTTGCCCTGCAAACCCTCTATGGTTCTGCCAAATTAGCCTTGGAAACGGGCGAGCCAGCAGCAGTGCTGAAAGGCCGCGTCACCTCGCCGGGCGGCACGACCATTGCGGGCCTCCAGGTCATGGAGCGCGACGGCCTGCGCGGCACGGTGATGGCGGCGGTCAAGGCAGCGACAGACCGCTCGAAAGAGCTGGGCAAGTAGGCCAAGGCATGAAGATCCGCCGCGTCGGCATCATCATCCGCAAGGATTCTCCGACGGTGCGGCAGGTCGGGCTGAAGCTGGCGGAATGGTTCGGCCAGCGCGGCGTGCAGGCCGCACTGGACCAGATCGAGCCGGGCATGGACATGCTGACCATCCTCGGCGGCGACGGCACCCTGCTGCACGTGGCTGATCAGGCGGCCCGGCTGGAGATTCCGGTCATCGGCATCAATCTGGGCAACCTCGGCTTTCTCACCGAGGTGGCGGCTGAAGAAATGCACCCGGCCTTGGAGGAAGTGCTGGCCGGGCGGGTGCAGATTGAGGAGCGGATGATGCTGCGGACACAGCTTGTGGACAGCTGCGGCACCCCGCTTGACCGGCCCCGTTTCGCTCTCAACGAGGCGGTGATTCTCAAGGGCAGCACGGAGCCTCTGCTGCGCCTTTGCTGCTGGGCGGATGAAGACTACGTCGCCACCTACAAGGCCGACGGACTGATCATCTCCACGCCTACCGGCTCCACCGCCTACAACCTCTCCGCAGGCGGCCCCATCGCCCACTCCGGCCTGCACGCCATCCTGCTCACGCCGATCTGTCCCTTCATGCTCGAATCGCGGCCAGTGCTGCTGCCGCCGCAGGCCAAAGTCACGGCCCGGCTGGCCCAGCCTGCGGAGCGGGTCAAGGTGATGGTGGACGGCGTGCTGACAGCGGTCTTGCAGGACGGGCAGTTCCTCACGGCTGAGGCGGCGACCAAGCCCCTGCGCCTGATCAGCTCACCGCACAAAGGCTACTTCGCCATCCTCCGCAGCAAGCTCAACTGGGCCAGCTGCGACTGCGGTCAGCCCTTGCCGGAAGCAGCCGCGCCGCGCCTGCTGCGATAATTGCAGCAGCAGGTTGCAGGGGGGGGCGGTTCGCGACCCGTCCCTGTCGGCGGAACATCCTGTAGATTCTGTTTTCTGAAGCGTGTGCCGGAACGAACAAGTATAGGAGTTACGCAGTTGCATAAAGATTGATAGGCTCAAGCGTATAAATCGGTTTCGTCAAATACGCCCGAACAGCGTCACGGATGATGGCAGTCTTTGCCTCGAACCAAGAAATTCATTTGACAAAACAATGATATTCAA